>NZ_ALJR01000026.1:0-100684 GCF_000287655.1 Selenomonas sp. FOBRC9 | reverse complement strand
TCCCGTATACTACGCTCATCCTTATACGCCAAGTGAACGCGGAACTAATGAACGCCAAAACGGCATGGTACGACGCTTTATCCCAAAGGGGACCGATATTGCTTGCCTCACGCCGGACACAATTCAACAGGTAGAGGACTGGATGAATAACCTCCCCAGGAAAATCCTCGGATACGATACACCCAAAGAGCGTTTCGATTCATATGTTGCTCAATTCGCTGCCTCGTAACTTTTTCCCTACTTGTCCCACTTGCTATTGCAATTTAGGCATTCGATTTGATATTGAAATTAGGATTTATGATACCGTTGTTATATATGCTAAAAGCCGCATAGAAAGCTCTTCCTCGCTATGAACTTCAATATCCGCTGTAATTTTTGTATCGTCCGGTTTGATGCGGTGTCGATGGTTGAACCACAGTGTATGCCATCCGGCATGACAGGCACCCGGTATATCGAGGGCAAATGCGTCTCCAACGTAGAGGAGACGCTCTGCGGGAAGATCCAGCCGACGCTCCATCTCTCGAAATATACGTACATCGGGCTTGCGAAAATCATGATCGCCGGAGACGATGACATGTTCTGCGGGAATCCAGTGTGCAAGATTCAACGATTTGATTTTTTCACGCTGATGTACGGAGTTGCCATTCGTGATAACACCCATTTTTACATTCTTTTCCCGTAATGTATCAAGAATATGCTTCATCGTATCGGTGAGACGAATCCGGTATTGAAATTCCACATAACGGCGCTGAAACTCCAACACCTCCTCATCAGTGACGGAGACCCCGTATTCCTGCATAGTCATGCGAAGACGATAGGCATAAAGTGCCTCCATCGACATCTTCCCGGTTTGCGTATCGTCAAAGCGTTCGTCACTGTAGCGACGAAATAAGAGGAACAGATCGTTCGTTGGAAACGGATACCGCGTGCCATAGAGGGATTGGTAGGCACCCAAAAAGGGAATAGACATATCGTATAACGTATCGTCAACATCAAAAACTACGCCATAGTTTTTCATCATATCCTCGCTTTGTATTGAAGAGTCTATCGCTATTATAAATAAAATTATGCCCCCGCGCAATGCGTTAGTGCAGGATTTTGTGCGCCGTATAGGTTTCCACCTTAAGACGGCTGCCGTCGGTGCGAAATACGATTGCCCCGTCATAATCCGTTCGCAGCGTTTTTATGCCTTGTTTTTCGTATCGATCCGCCACCTCCTGTTTCGGATGCCCAAATGTATTATCTCTCCCCACCGAGTATACGGCGTATACGGGATGTACGGCGGCGATAAATTCCTCTGAACTCGATGTATTTGAACCGTGATGCGGAACTTCTAGGACTGTGCTCTGTATGTCCTTATGAAGTGCAAGCAGCTTCGCCTCGTGTTCTTTGACCAAATCGCCGGTAAACAAAAAGCTCGCGCTGCCATAGTGCACACGATAGACATTCGACACCTCGTTGCCGGTTGCGCTGTCCGACGGATCATAGGGCGGCGCGTAGACGGTATCGATAGTGACGCCGTCCACTGTGATTCGCCTTCCCTCTTCCGACTTGCTAAATTTTAACAGCAGTGGATCGCTGTCTCCCATATGCATACTTCTCGCATATTCTGTAACCCCCTCATCCGCAATGAACACGTGCTTGACCGGCATTTTTGCAAGAATCGCATGTGCGCCCGCGGCATGATCCGCATGTGCGTGTGAGAGAAATATATAGTCGAGCTCGCGCACGCCATAGTGCAGCAGATACGGAACATCTACCCGTGCGCCAATGTCAAACGCATCGTCTCTCGTTCCGCCGGTATCAAACATCATCGCATGACCATGCGGCGTAATTAGAAGAACCGAGTCCCCCTGCCCTACATCAATAAAGTGAACCGATAGTTCGGCAGGCTGTGCAATATAGCGAAAGATGAAAAAAATAAGCAGTACGCCGAGGGAGACACCAATAGCCTTTTGTTTCCCCTTGATAAATTCTATCAAGTGGTCACGCAGTTCTTGCGGTGCAAATATGAGCAGCAGCAAGGTGTAATAGGCACATCCGACACCAATCTCCGGCGTCGGAACAAAAATTTTAGAAGCCGGCAGCGCCGCCATAAAGCGTGTCAATTCAAACGATATGCCAAGCAATATGCTGTCAAACGCAAATACAACTTTCCCCGCTAGAGGGATGATCCACGCCGTAATCCCGCCCAAAAGCCCGACGATAATGATGATGTCCACAATCGGAACGACAATAAAATTCGATAATAAAGACGACAGCGACACCTGATTGAAATACCATGCGAGCATGGGGAGCGTCGCGAGTTGCGCTGACATTGTGATGGATAAACTGCCTGCGGCAAATACGGATATCCCTTTCATACGTTGAAACAGTATGGGCGCAATAAAAAGTAGCCCCGCCGTTGCAAGAAAGGACAATTGAAAGCTGATATGGAAAAACAGCAGCGGAGAGACGAGGAGCATCAAGATCCCCGTCACAATCAAGATACGCTGCGCGTCCCGTTCCTGCCCTAGAACAAGTCCGACAAAAGCAATTCCGCCCATAATGCCAGAACGTACGGCAGGCGGCACGAATCCTGCCAATACGACATAGGCTGAAATGACAAAAATCACAGAGATTGCCCGCGCCCATTTGGGAAATTTCAGAATTATAGAGAACCATGCCGTCACGGCGGCAATCAAGCTGATATGGGAGCCGGAAACAGATAAAATATGTATAATTCCCGTTGTGGTAAAGGCTTCTAATAGTTCCGGTCGTATGCCTTCGTATCCTCCAAACAGCATTGCAAAAATCGCCGCTGCATCGCTGTGCGGCATCACCTCCGACATGCGATTGATATAGTGTGTACGCACATCTGCCGCAAATTGGATGATATTCTGAAATAACGAATATTTTTCTGCACGCTGAAAAGAAAGAGAATCTTGGCTTGTGTGAAGCCGCGCTGTAATTCCTTGGCTGTGCAAAAGGAACGCCGTATCTATCTGCCCCGGGTTTTGATAACTGTGCGGTCGGCGCACTGTTCCTTCGGCAGAAATATGATCCCCGATATGCACTTCAGGCAGGTCGTCTCCGGCACGCGCGCGGGAATAAATAAGTATATTCCCTTCTCCGACATGTTCTTCTCCTTTGGAAAATATAGATGTTACCTGTGCCGTATAACGCAGATGAACCCCCCCATCCGGATCTGCGGTAATACGAGGCGGTTCTGTAACGACACCTTCGACCTTGGCATCTTGTCCCGCGTAATTCGAAATATCGGAAGCCGGAAGATCATAGACCGCCGCGAATCGAAGCATCCCCAATACGAAAAAAAGCCCGACGAAGACAATCCATGTCTTTGGGCTTTGCCGATATATCAGGAATATCGCCGCGCCGCTTCCAATCAGCAGTACGGATAAAAAATACGGCAGCGCGGCAGAAAAAGAAATATCAAAATATGCGCTGCAGAAAATACCGAGACAAAGGGAAAATAACAGGGCGATAAGAAACGTGAGCTGATACTGCCCTGTTTTCATATGGTCACCTTGTCCTTTAGTTTTTCAAATTTTGCGTTGCCGATTCCGCGTATCTTTTTTATATCTTCAATCTTCTTGAAGTTCCCGTTTGCTTCACGATACTCCACAATACGTGCCGACATCGCGGGACCGATGCCGGGAAGCTCCTGCAGTTCCTTCTCGTTTGCTGTGTTGATGTTGATCCGCCCGTCTGTATCGTTCCCCGCGGGCACGGCGGTCTTACTGCCGAATTTTTGATTTTCCGGTACGCGTATATGCATTCCGTCTTCAAGCAGCGCCGCCATATTCACGCGGTCAATGTCTGCCGTTTCTATCACGCCGCCGACTTCGTTCACGGCATCGGCGACACGTTTTCCTTCGGGGAGTATAACGAGTCCCGGTTTTTTTACCTCTCCCGAAACATATACGGTCACGGAACGCGGCGGTTCCGGCGGCATGTTCGTCCCCGCGTCAAGCGCCAATGTTTCCTGTTCCGAATAGTAGCCGTACATTGTGCCGCCTATAGCGGCGGCAACGAGAATGAGCAATACGGCAAGGGACTTTTTGAACATGGGCATACGAACATCTCCTAATAGACGTTGCGTCCGCTGAAGATCTCTATCATCTCGCGCCGAAGACTGGTACTGATCAGCAGTCGTGTCTTTGGCGGGATTTCATCGACATCTGTATTAAAGAGATAATTTTGTAATTGCGGCTCCTTGATGAGCATACGCGTATGAAAAAGGCTGGCCTGATAGAGATTGATGTCCACCGCATCGTATTCGTCCAGGGTTTCTTGCTTGATAAACTCTTGGATCGAGGTCATTTTCGAATCCATGAACAGCTTGCGCCCCTGCAGATCTCTCGTAAATCCGCGCACACGATAGTCCATCGTAATGATATCCGAATCAAACTGGCTAATGAGGTAATCGAGTGTTTGCAGCGGCGTGATCTCTCCGCAAGTCGCAACATCGATATCGACGCGGAACGTCGCGATGCTCGTATCCGGATGGAACTCCGGATATGTGTGAACGGTCACATGGCTCTTGTCAAGATGCGCCAGTATCGTTTTGGGCGCTGCGGCGGCTCTGTTGACGGGTTTCTTACTGCCGGATATGACGGCGGCTTCTTCCGCAACCAGCATCGTCACGCTCGCCCCCTGCGGCTCATAGTCCTGCTTTGCAATATTGAGAATACGCGCCCCAATCATATCCGTCACTTGAGAAAGTATCTTGGTAAGTCGGTCGGAATTATACTGTTCGTCAATATATTTGATATAGTCCCGCTGTTCTCGCGCAGATTTTGCATAGCAAATATCATAAATATTGAAACTCAGCGCTTTCGTGAGATTGTTAAATCCATATAGTTTCAGCTTTCCATCCAACGCCGGGATTCCTGCCTTTCCTGTTCAAAAAATAATACACATCGACTGTAACAATATATTTTGATATAGCGGCATACGTCTGCATCATCTAGTTTTTACGATGCGGCGCATGGTCTGCTCTCCATTTCTTAATCGCGTCCAGACGCTCGCGGAATCGTCCTTCGACGCCTTGATCCGTCGGGTGGTAATATGTTCGATCCGCAAGTGCATCGGGCAGACACTGCATATTTGTGATATGTTCCGCCGCATCATGCGCATATTGATAGCCTTTGCCGTAGTCTAGCTCCTTCATGAGTTTGGTCGGGGCATTTCGAATGACAAGCGGTACCGGTTCGGCAAGCATCGTGCGTGCATCCGCTGCGGCAGATAAGTAGGCAACTTCCATCGCATTCGATTTCGGGGCAAGCGAGAGGTAGATCACTGCCTCGGTGAGATGTACGTTGCACTCGGGAACACCGATATACCGGCATGCCTGATATGCCGCGACGGCGATCTCAAGCGCACGCGGGTCGGCAAGACCGACATCCTCCGCCGCAAAACGCGTAACTCGCCGCGCAACATAAAGAGGATCTTCCCCTGCTTCGAGCATGCGCGCGAGCCAGTACACGGCGGCATCGGGATCGGAATTGCGCATCGACTTATGGAGCGCCGAGATCAGATTATAATGTTCCTCCCCCGTCTTATCATAGAGGAGTGACTTGCGGGAAATGCATTGTGCGAGATTTTCTTCCGTCACCGTAACAATGCCGTCTTTTTCCTCCGCATTGAGGATCAGCATCTCAAATGTGGAGAGTGCGCTGCGTGCATCTCCGTTGGCAAAGCGTGCAACCGCAAGCACAGCGTCCTCCGATATGTCTATCTTTTGACCGCCGAGCCCGCTCGGAAGTGCCGCCGCGCGCAATAGGAGCTTTCGAATGTCCTCCGTTTTCAATCCTTGCAGTACGAATACGCGGCAGCGAGACAAAAGCGCGCCGTTGATTTCAAACGACGGATTTTCCGTCGTCGCGCCGATGAGGACGATACTCCCTTTTTCCACAAAGGGCAAAAAGGCATCCTGCTGTGCTTTGTTAAAACGATGAATCTCATCGACGAAAATGATGACACGCTGACCGTAGGAACGCTTTCGCTCGGCTTCCTGCATGACGGTTCGAATGTCCTTGATGCCACCGGACACTGCGGAAAACGTAATAAACTCCGCCTTTGTCCGCGCCGCAATGATCTGCGCCAGCGTGGTTTTTCCAACGCCCGGAGGTCCCCAAAAGATCATTGAAGTAATTTGATCGCTTTCGATGAGGCGACGCAGAATTTTTCCTTTCCCCAGAAGGTGCTCCTGTCCGACAAAATCCTCCAGCGTATGTGGACGAACACGTTCCGCAAGCGGTCGGTGCAGAGCTTGTTCAAAAAGCCCCTGCTGTTCATCCATTTGCCTCATCCTCCAAGCACAGTATATCTCATATTGAATTATCGCATAAAATTAAGTCTTAGGCAATAGAAAAAACGATTCGGAAAAAATTCTCCGAATCGTTTTTATCGTTTCGCAGGCGTTACAGAATAAACCGCGACATGTCGTGATCTCGCGCGATGTCGGCAAGGTAACGATCCACATACGCCGTATCGATGACGATGTCTTTTTCGGTCAGATCGGGTGCATCGAACGACAGATTCTCAAGGAGTTTTTCAAGGAGCGTATAGAGACGGCGTGCGCCAATATCCTCCGTCTGTTCGTTAACCGTCTCGGCAAGCTCTGCCAAACGCCCGATCGCATCGTCTCCAAAGGTCAGCGTAACGCCCTCTGCCCCGAGGAGCGCAGCATACTGCTTGATGAGCGCGTTCTTTGGCTCCGTGAGAATGCGCTCAAAATCCTCTTTGACAAGTGATTTCAGCTCGACACGGATCGGAAAGCGCCCCTGCAGCTCCGGAATAAGATCGGAAGGCTTTGCAATATGGAACGCTCCCGCGGCGATAAAGAGGATATGATCCGTCTTGACAGGACCGTACTTCGTAACAACGGTCGATCCCTCCACGATCGGCAGAATATCCCGCTGGACACCCTCGCGCGATACAGCCGCACCCGAACTGTGTCCGTTGCCGACGGCGATCTTATCGATCTCATCAAGAAACACGATACCGCTGTATTCCGCGGCATATACCGCCTCCTCTGCAACGACATCCATATCGACAAGTTTATCCGCCTCTTCGGCGGTAAATAATTTACGCGCCTGACGGACGGAAACCTTTCTCCTGCGGCGGCGCTTTGGAACAAGAGAACCGATCATCGACTGTAAATTATCGCCGACTCCCTCGAGCGATGATCCGGCGAACATTCCTGCCATGGGACGGGAGGATTCCTCCACATCGATCTCAATCATCTCGTCTTCGAGTTCTCCCGCGTGCAGACGCTTGCGCACCCAGTCGCGTCCGGCTTGATATTTCGGCGGTTTCTGCTTCTCTTCGGCGGGTTCTTCCTCTGCGCCAAAGAGTTTGCCGAGCGGGTTCACCGATTTCTTTGGCGCAGGAACAAAGACGTCGATCAGGCGTTCCTCTGCGTTTTCCGCCGCCTTTTCCTTGACCTCTTCCAGTTTCTCCCGGCGCACCATACGCACGGCTGTCTCTACGAGATCCCGCACGATGAATTCAACGTCGCGTCCGACATATCCGACCTCTGTGAACTTCGTCGCCTCGACCTTGAGAAAGGGCGCACGGACGAGACGGGCAAGGCGGCGGGCGATCTCCGTTTTGCCGACACCCGTAGAGCCGATCATGAGGATGTTCTTCGGAATGATGTCCTCGCGCATATCGGTATCGAGCTGCCGGCTGCGCCAGCGGTTGCGCAGGGCGATGGCGACGGCGCGCTTCGCTTCCTGCTGGCCGACAATATATTTATCCAGTTCTGTAACAATCTCGCGCGGTGTCTGTTCGTTCACGCCGATAGAACTCATGATTCCAGCACCTCCACCGTAATGTTATGATTCGTATAGACACATATGTCCGCCGCGATGGCGAGTGATTCCTTCGCGACGGCAGGAGCGTCCATGTCGCTGTGCAGTGTGAGGGCACGCGCTGCGGCAAGAGCGAAGAAGCCGCCCGATCCGATGGCAGTGCAGTCGCCGTCCGGCTCGATCACTTCGCCGTTGCCCGAGATCATGAGGATGCCGTCCTTGTCCGCGACGAGCAGGAGCGCCTCAAGTTTGCGCAGTACCTTGTCCGTACGCCAATCCTTTGCCAATTCTACAGCCGCCCGCTGGAGGTTTCCACTGTAGGATTCGAGCTTTGCCTCAAATTTTTCAAACAGGGTAAATGCGTCCGCCACCGATCCCGCGAATCCCGCAAGGATCTTTCCGTGATAGAGCCGACGTACTTTGCGTGCGGTCGCCTTCATAATGGCGCGCTCTCCAAAGGTCACCTGTCCGTCTCCGGCAATCGCGACCTTATTCCCCTTCTTTACGGCGACGATTGTGGTCGCATGAAATGTCATGGCGATTCCTTTCCGTTTTCTTGCAGGAAATCATCTAATGCGGCAAGTGCGCGGCGCGCGGTCAGCAGCTTTTTTTCCGGTTTCCGCGTACGGCGCGGCAGATCTTCGAGCGGCGGCAAGAGTCCGAAATTGATATTCATCGGTTGGAAATGTGCCGGGTCACAGGTCGTAATATAATGCGCGAGCGCGCCGTGACACGTTGTCTGCGGAAATACGACAGGTGTCCGATCTGCCGCGATGCGTGCGGCGTTGATCCCCGCCGTAAGGCCGGAAGCCGCCGACTCGACATACCCCTCGACGCCCGTCATCTGTCCGGCGAAGAATAGTGTATTCTCCGAGCGCAGCTGAAAAGTCGGGCGCAGATGCCGCGGTGCGTTGATAAAGGTGTTTCGATGCATTACGCCGTAACGCAGGAATTCCGCATGAGAGAGTCCCGGTATCATCCGGAATACGCGGCGCTGTTCCGCCCATTTAAGGCGCGTTTGGAATCCGACGATATTGTAAATCGTCCCCTCCGCATTGTCTTGTCGGAGCTGAACGACGGCATACGGACGCTCCCCCGTCTCCGGATGCTCCAGCCCCATCGGTTTGAGAGGTCCAAAGAGGAGCGTGTCTTTGCCGCGCGATGCCATAACCTCAACGGGCATACATCCCTCAAAGAAAATCTCTTTTTCAAAATCATGCACATCCGCTTTTTCAGCCGCTGTGAGCGCCTGCCAAAACGCTTCGTATTCCCTATCGTTCATGGGACAGTTCAGATAGGAGGGTTCGCCTTTCCCGTAGCGGGATGCTCGATATGCCTGTGTCATATCGATGCTCGCAGCATCCACAAGCGGCGCCGCCGCGTCGTAAAAGTACAGTGCGTCGTCGCCGAGCAAGGCATGAATTTCATCGGCAAGCGCACCGGACGTGAGCGGTCCCGAGGCGATAATAACAACGGCGTCTTCATCACGCGGAACGGTCTTGATCTCTTCTCGCCGGATGCTGATGTTGGGATGCGCGGTGATTTGCTCCGTAATATATCGGCTGAACCCCCTGCGGTCTACGGCAAGAGCGCCGCCGGCAGGAACTGCGGTTGCGTCCGCCGCTCGGATGATCAGTGAATCCATCCGGCGCATTTCTTCTTTCAGTACGCCGACGGCATTTTCAAGTCCCGCGCCGCGCAGAGAGTTGCTGCATACCAGTTCCGCAAAATCATCCGTCTTGTGTGCGGGAGAGGTACGTCCGGGGCGCATCTCGAAGAGCGTCACCTCTGCGCCCCGACGTGCTGCCTGCCACGCGGCTTCACTGCCTGCAAGCCCTGCGCCGACAACGATGACCTTCTTCATGTATTTGATCCTTTTTTACTGGAGGCGGTACGCTTTGCACGCGTCTTTGTATTCGTGTCCGCACTTACATCGGCATCTTTGCTTGTCTTGGCGTTGGCACGCTCTTTCTGGCGTGCGAGTTCTTTTTCAATCGGGCTGCCGATGCGGGATTCACATTGTTCGTTGCTGCAATAGAGAATGGTACGCCCCGTGCGGTAGCGATGCTTTTGCATGAACGAACCGCAGACCTTGCAGGTCTCCTGCTGCGGCTCGTCCCATGTCGTATAGTCGCAGTCAGGATAGCGGTCGCAGCCGTAGAATGCACGTCCGCGGCGACTCTTGCGTTCGACGATTTTACCGCCGCATTTGGGGCACTGTACGCCCGTATCGCGCAGCAGGGGCTTCGCATTGCGGCACTCGGGGAAGCCGGGGCATGCCAAAAATTTACCGAACCGTCCCTGTTTAACAACCATCATTCTCCCGCATTTATCGCAGGGAATGTCGGTGATTTCCTCGGGCAGATCGACGGTGCCGATGATCTCTTCCGCCTTTTTGAGAGTTTCGTCAAAGGGGGTATAAAATTTTTGCAGCAGTTCGTTCTTGTTGAGCGAACCGTCGGCAACCTCGTCCAGTTCGCCCTCGAGGTTCGCGGTGAACTTCGCATCGACAATATCCTTAAAATATTCGCCCAGCATATCCGTAACGATGAAGCCGAGCTCTGTCGGGCGAAACTGCTTTTCACGGCGTTCCACATATCCTCGTTTTTGTATTGTCTCGATGATGGGCGCATAGGTGCTCGGACGTCCGATCTCCATGTCCTCGAGCGCTTTTACCAAGGACGCGTCGTTATAGCGCGGCGGCGGTTCCGTAAAATGCTGCTCCGGGTCGAGCGCGGTGAGGGAGAGCATATCCCCTGCGGACAGCTCCGGAAGGATCGTATCCTTTTCCTTTTTAGAGCTCTCTGCACCCGCATAGACAACGGTATATCCTTTGAATTTAATCTTCGATCCATGTGCGCGCAGCTGGTAGTCGCCCGCCTCGATTTGAGCGGATACGGTATCGTAGACCGCCGCCGTCATTTGACATGCGGCAAAACGCTGCCAGATAAGCGTATAGAGCCGCTGCTGATCCCGGTTGAGATACGGCTCCACCTCGGACGGCAGGCGCAGGATGCTCGTCGGTCGGATCGCCTCATGGGCGTCCTGTGCTTTTTTCCCGCCGGCGTAGATGTTGGGCTTTGCCGGCACATAGTCCTGCCCGTACTCCTCGCCAATATAGCCGCGCGCCTCCTCGATCGCAAGATTTGAGAGACGCGTCGAATCGGTACGCATATAGGTGATGAGACCGGTCGCACCTTGACGTCCCAGCACAACGCCCTCATAGAGCTGTTGTGCAATCATCATTGTGCGCCCGGACGTAAAGCCGAGCTTTCGTGCGGCATCCTGTTGGAGGGAACTCGTCGTAAACGGCGCCGCCGGTTTCTTGCGGCGTTCGCTCTGCTTGACTTCCTTGATCTTAAATTCCTGCGCGGCGAGATCGTCCGTGACCTTTGTGGTCTCCTCTTCGCTGTGCAGAGACGCCTTTTCTCCACGGATGTGCGTTAGTTCGGCAATGAATGAGCTCTTATCTTTTTTGACCTTTGCCTTGACCGTCCAATATTCTTCGGAGTGAAAGGCTTCAATCTCTTTCTCTCGGTCGCATATGAGGCGTACCGTCACGGACTGCACGCGCCCTGCCGACAACCCCTTGCGGACTTTGCGCCAGAGCAGAGGAGAGAGTTTATATCCGACGATGCGGTCGAGCATACGGCGTGCCTGCTGTGCGTCCACCTGCTCCATGTTGATGGGGCGCGGATGATGGATCGCTTCGGCAATGGCGGGCTTTGTGATCTCATGGAAAACGATGCGGCAGTTCTCCTTTGGATCGACGCCTAGGATAAATGAAAGATGCCAAGCGATCGCTTCGCCTTCGCGGTCGGGATCGCTTGCCAGATAGATCTTATCCGCTTCTTTTGCCTCTTTTTTGAGCGCACGAATGAGATCTCCTTTTCCGCGCACATTGATGTACTTCGGCGTGAACGCATCCTCCACGTCGATGCCGAATTGACTCTTTGGGAGATCGCGCAAATGCCCCATCGAAGCCCTGACGATATAGTTCTTTCCTAAATATCGCTCAATGGTCTTTGCCTTCGCGGGCGACTCCACAATAACAAGCGTTTTTCCCGCCGACTTTTTTTTGTTCGTCTTTTCATTGACTGCTTTTGTCTTGCGTACAGATGATGTCGTAGCCAATCTGTCAGTTCCTTTCGAGGCGCCGATAGGCGTGCATTTCATTTTCTGTAATAATTCCCTTGAGCTGCATCTGAAGGAGGAGCAGCGGAATATTTGCCGTTACGGCATCGGGCAGGCTCTCCAGTATCTCATCCATTGTCAGCGGATGATCGCAGGAGAGCACCTTATAAATACGAGCTTCTTCCGGAGTCAGGCGGTCTTTCACAGGGCGTTTGGGCAAAGGGACGATATTCATATCTTCGAGGATCTCATGAGGAGATTCTACGAGACGCGCTCCGGCGCGGATGAGATTGTGACAGCCGCCGCTCTGCGGAGAGTATATGCTGCCGGGAATCGCATATACGTCGCGCCCTTCGCTGAGCGCCATTTCCGCCGTGATGAGGGAACCGCTGCGCCGCGCGGCTTCAACGACCAAAACGCCCTCAGAGAGTCCGCTGATAATGCGGTTTCGCGCGGGGAAAAATGCGGGGAGCGGCTGCGTTCCCGGTGCATACTCCGAAAGGACGGCGCCGCCTGCGTCGATGATTTGTGCAATCAACCGCCGATTTTCCGGCGGATATGCAATATCCACGCCGCAGCCGAGTACCGCCGCCGTCCTGCCCGCACGCAGCGCCCCGCGGTGCGCACAACTGTCGATCCCGCGCGCGGCGCCGCTGACTACCGTCACCCCCGCCGCGGCGAGCTTATCTCCAAACTCCATTGCGGCGGCTTCTCCATACGGCGTAAACTTCCGTGCGCCGACGATGCCGACGCGTCGCGCATCGGCAAGCAGCATACCGCGATAATACAGCACGATCGGCGGATCGAAGATTTCCTTGAGGATGATCGGATAAAGTTCCTCGTCTATCGTCACCAGCCGAATGCCGCGCTTTTCGCACTGCTCCTCGAGCTGCTGCGGAAGATCGGGGTGCTCGTGTGTGTGATGCGCAAGTTTTTCAGCTAATAGAGAGGAAAGTCCTCCGATGTTTTGCAGGGCCGCCGCATTCATCGACCAAATCTCCTCCGGTGAGGAGACTCTCGTACGCAGGCGGCACATGCGCACGCTCCCGATATTATGACACTGCATCAGCGCCGCTAGGTACCACCGTTCTTCCATGCGATTTACACGCTCCTCATCTTACCGAAAAACATACGGGAATGCAACCGAAAGCATTGATTTTATAGGAATAATATTTTATCGCGGGAACAGTTCGTCTCCAAAAACGTAATAGACCATTAGGAAAATCAGCAGGATGAGAAAGAGATCTGCCATCGTATTTCTCCTATGAAAAAAGAGGGGCTATGCCCCTCCCAAGATTTTGCATCATCACATAATGCGGCGTGCGCCGATATAACATGCGCCCCAGTAGCCGCCGCGCAGATTGTCAATCGCAACCCCGCGGCTCGACGAAGCGTTGATGAAGTTGCCGTCGCCGAGATAGATGCCCACATGTGAAGGTCCGTATTCATAAGTCGAGAAGAACACGAGATCACCGGGAACCATCTCCGCGGAGGAAACCGGATAGCCGACATCATACTGTGCATCCGCCGTACGCGGCAGGTAGATGCCCGCGTTTGCAAAGACGTAGCGGACAAAACCGGAGCAGTCAAATCCGGAGGGCGTTGTTCCACCGAAGGAATATGGAACGCCCAAATACTGCATCGAATCCGAAATTACGCGGCGAACGATATAGTTTGATCCGCGGCTGACCTGCGGCATCGTTTTTCCAAGAAGCGCCTCATAGGTCGAAGGACCGACCATGCCGTCTACGGCAAGACCGTGTGCTGCTTGGAACTCCTTGACCGCCTCTGCCGTCGCGGGGCCAAAATCACCGTCGGCGACAACATCATATCCTACGCTCGAAAGCTGCCCCTGAATCTCGGCAACGTCCGTTCCTTGATCTCCAATTTGGAATGACTCTGCACTCGCAATGGATGCGGAGCAGAGAAGCATTGCGGATAATGCAAGAATCTTAATTTTCTTTTGCAAGCAAACACTTCCTTCCACTAGATGCATTATGATATTGGCTACGAGAAACCAATAAGCCGAGTTCTGTTCCGCCTTGCGGCGGCGACAATCATTTATCTAGGCCGACGGTTGCCCGCAGGCTCAAGCGACTCTACCCGGAAGGTCGACGGGCCGCCTTTGTCCTTCCCTATTTGGTCTTGCTCCATGTGGGGTTTACCAAGGCCGACCGGTTACCCGATCGCCGGTGCGCTCTTACCGCACCTTTCCACCCTTACCGGCAAAGCCGGCGGTTTAAATTTCTATGGCACTGTCCCTAAGGTCACCCTCGCCGGACGTTATCCGGCACACTGCCCTGTGGAGCTCGGACTTTCCTCATGCATCGCAAAAACGATACAGGCGATTGTCTCGGTTTCTCATACCAACGCAGAGATTATACCACATATGGCTGTCAGGTGTCAAAAGTCCCCCTAGCCCTTGTATAATATAGAGAATTCAGAAATCACCGAACATGTTGTCCATATTTCTAAAAAATATTTTAGAAAATTATTTTTCCCATATGACATGAGACCTTCATCTGAGCAGCTTACTCCATATGTGCCGCGCCGACAATCTCGTTGATGTGAGAAATGTCATGTTCTTCCATATAATGGAGAAGTCCGTCGCAGATCTTCATCATGATTGCAGGATCGGTGAAATTCGCGGTTCCAACGGCAACGGCGGAAGCCCCCGCGAGGAAAAACTCTACGGCATCCTCCCATGAAGCGATGCCGCCCATTCCGATGATCGGCACGCGTACGGCACGTGCCACGTCATAGACCATCCGCACGGCAACAGGTTTCACGGCGGGACCCGAGAGCCCCCCTGTGCGGTTGCCGAGCACTGGCTTTCCTGTTTCTATGTCGATGCGCATACCGATGAGCGTATTGATGAGAGAGATCATATCGGCGCCCGCCGCCTCGACCGCGCGCGCCATCTCCGTAATGCTCGTGACATTCGGGGACAGTTTCGCAATGACGGGCTTTTGCACAGTGCGCCGCACTGCCCGGACGACAGAGGCCGCGGCATGGGGATCCGTGCCGAACACAATCCCCCCCTCCTTCACATTGGGACAGGAGATATTGATCTCGAGCGCGGCGACATCCGGCACATTCAGCCGTTCTGCAACCGCCGCATAATCCTCGACGGAACCGCCTGATATATTGACGATCACGTTCATGCCGTAGTGGCGAATGCGCGGCAGGATTTCCTGCAGGAACACATCGACGCCCGGATTTTCAAGACCGATGCAGTTCAGCATTCCCTGCGGCGTCTCCGCGATACGGACGCCGTCGTTCCCACGCCGCGGGTGCAGTGTCGTCCCCTTGACCATTACGCCGCCAAGACGCGAAAGGTCGACAAAATCCGCGAACTCCTCGCCGAACCCGAAGGTGCCGGATGCCGCGAGCACCGGTGTGCACATATCAATGCCCGCAAGCGTCGTATGCAGGCGTTTATCCCGTTCATGATGCGTCATAGTATACCTCGTCGGCGGAAAATACGGGGCCGTCCTTGCAGACCTTGCGTCGCCCGTATTTTGTATCAACGGCACAGGACAGGCATGCACCGAGTCCGCACGCCATATGCCGCTCCAGTGAGACCTCGCAGGGGACATCGTACGATGCCGCAAGTGCGGCGACGCGCTGCATCATGACGGGCGGCCCGCAGACGGCGATGCCGTCATAACTCTCCTTTGCGAGCAGCTCCGGCAGGAGTGTCGTCACGAAGCCTTTCGTGCCATAGGAGCCGTCATCCGTCGTTATAAACACCTCATGAACATAGGGGGCGTAAATATGCTCCCAAAAGAGTTCGTCTTTCGTACGCCCGCCCATCAGCACACTTGCCGTTCCCCGGCTCTCCGCTGCAAAAAAGAGGAGTGGTGACAATCCCATACCGCCGCCGACGAGCAGGGGGCGGCGCAGCTGCGTTCGAAACCCCTTCCCGAGAGGTCCCAGCACGGAGACCCGTGCGCCGGGACGCGCTGCGGCAAGCGCCTGGGTTCCCTGCCCCACTATGCGGTAAATGAGCCGAATCCATCCCTCCGTACGCGACACCTCGGCAATACCGAGCGGACGGCGCAGAATGCTCGTGCCAAGAGGAACGGAGACATCGACGAACTGCCCCGGAAGCGCCTCTGCCGCAATGGCAGGCGACATTAGCGTCATGATATATACCCCTGCACCGGGGCTCTCATGCGCCGCAATGCGGGCTTCCTCGACGAACTTAGGCAAGGTCATCCCCTCCGCCCACATAGTCTTGAAGCGCAAGCGCATAAACGAGACGCCGCTTGCGCATAAATTCCAGCACCCGCAGAACCTCCCACGCCGTATCGAGCGAAGTCAGACAGGCGATGCCGTGTTCGACCGTCGCACGGCGGATCTTAAATCCGTCGCGCGCAGAATGCTTGCCCTGCGTCAGCGTATTGATGACCATGTTGATCCGTCCGCTCTTGATCATCTCGATGATGTCCGAACTGCGCTCATGTACTTTGCCGACCACATCGACGTCGATGCCGAGCGCGGCGATCGCCTTTGCCGTCCCCTCGGTCGCAACGATTTCAAAATCAAATTCGGAGAACGCCTTAGCGAGCTGTTTCATCTCCTCCTTGTCCTTATCCGCGACGGTAAAGAGCAGTCGCCCCTTCGTCGGGATATTGAGTCCCGAGCCGACGATCGCCTTGTACAGCGCGCGGGCATAGTGATAATCGATGCCCATGACTTCGCCCGTGGACTTCATCTCGGGTCCGAGAGAAATATCGACGTCCGTCATCTTTGCAAACGAGAATACGGGAGCCTTTACCGCAACGTATGGACGCGGCGGAATCAGCCCGGAATGGAATCCCATTTCCTTGAGCGAAGCCCCCATCGCAACCTGCGTCGCCACACTGACCATATTGACGTTTGTAATTTTCGAAAGGAACGGCACGGTGCGGCTCGATCGCGGATTCACCTCGATGATGAACACCTCGTCGTGCGCGACGACGAATTGGATGTTCAGCAGCCCCTTGACGTGGAGCGCGACGGCAAGCCGCTTCGTATAGTCGATGATGGTATAGATGACACGGGCGGGAAGCGTCTGCGGCGGATAGACAGCGATGCTGTCGCCCGAGTGAACCCCCGCGCGCTCGATGTGTTCCATGATGCCGGGAATAACGACGTCGACGCCGTCGGAAATCGCATCGACTTCCACCTCCGTCCCCTGCATGTAGCGATCCACGAGGACGGGGTGATCCGGCGTGACCTTTACCGCGCGCTGCATGTAGTCGCGCAGCTCGTCCTCATTGTAGACAATCTCCATCGCGCGGCCGCCGAGCACATAGGAGGGGCGCACCATCACCGGATAGCCGATGCACTTTGCCCCTGCAACGGCATCCTCGAGGTTTGTGACGCTGATTCCCTCGGGGCGGGAAATCCCAGTCTGCGTCAGCACCTCGTCGAACCGCTCGCGATCCTCGGAGCGATCGATGTCGTCGACCGACGTTCCATAGACACGAAGCCCCGCGCGCTCCAAAGCGGCGGCGAGGTTGATCGCCGTCTGCCCGCCGAACTGTACGATAACGCCGTCCGGCTTTTCCTTATCGACGATATTCAAAACATCCTCGACCGTCAGCGGCTCAAAGTAGAGCCGGTCGGAGATGTCAAAGTCCGTACTGACTGTCTCCGGATTGTTGTTGATGATGATGGCTTCGATGCCCATACTGCGGAGCGCCCAAACGGAATGTACCGAGCAGTAATCGAACTCCACGCCCTGCCCGATGCGGATCGGCCCCGAGCCGAGCACAATGACCTTCTTTTGATGCGATACGGCGACCTCGTCCTCGGTACCGCGAAAGGTAGAATAGTAGTACGGGGTCGCGGCTTCAAACTCGGCGGCACATGTGTCGACCATTTTGTAGCACGGCACAATGTTGTTCGAACGGCGCATACTGCGAATCTCATCGATCGTCTTGTGCGTGAGTTCCGCAATCGAAACGTCGGCAAGTCCGGTCCATTTTGCCGCGGCAAGCAGCTTCGGCGTTAGCGGAGACGAGGCAAGCTCATTCTCCATATCGGCGATATGCTTCAGCTTATGGACGAACCATTGATCGATCTTCGTGATCGACGAAATGTCCTCAACCGATAATTTGCCGCGGCGCAGTGCTTCGGCAATGAGAAAAATCCGCTCGTCATTGACGAACGAGAGGTGTTTTTTTATGAGCTCGTCGTCCCATGCGTCAAACCGCTCCATGTGCAGCCGATGGACGCCGATCTCGAGCGATCGTACCGCCTTCAGGATTGCCCCCTCAAAGCTGCGGTCAATCGACATGACCTCGCCGGTCGCCTTCATCTGCGTCCCAAGCGTATGATCGGCGTAGATGAATTTATCGAACGGCCAGCGCGGGAACTTGACCACGCAATAGTCGATCGTCGGCTCAAAGCAAGCCTTTGTCTTTTGTGTGACGGAGTTCACGATCTCGTCGAGCGTATAGCCGATGGCAATCTTCGAGGATACTTTCGCGATGGGATATCCGGTCGCCTTCGAAGCGAGCGCGGACGATCTGCTGACGCGCGGATTGACCTCGATGACATAGTAGCGATCGCTCTGCGTATCGAGCGCATACTGTGCGTTGCAGCCTCCCTCGATGCCGAGCTCCCTGATGATGCGCAGACTGGAGCTCCGCAGCATCTGATACTCGTGATCCGTCAGCGTCTGTGCGGGAGCTACGACAATGCTGTCTCCTGTATGGACACCGACGGGATCAAAATTCTCCATACTGCATACGGTGATGCAGTTGTCACGCCCGTCGCGGATCACCTCGAACTCGATTTCCTTCCATCCCGCAACGCTGCGCTCGATGAGCACCTGCCCGATCATGGAGTAGTTAAGTCCCTTGATAACGATAGCAATGAGCTCTTCTTCGTTTTCCGCGATACCACCGCCGGTGCCGCCCATCGTGTAGGCGGGGCGGACGATAACGGGATAGCCGATCTTATTGGCAAACTCGACGGCGGAATGCACATCCTCCACGATGGTGCTTTCCGGGATCGGCTCACCGAGCTTTTCCATCGTCTCCTTGAACCGCTCCCGATCCTCCGCCTTTTCGATGGCGTCGAGCGAGGTGCCGAGGAGTTCCACACCGTGTTGCTCCAATATCCCCCTCTCGGCAAGCTGAACGGCGAGGTTCAGCCCCGCCTGCCCGCCGAGGGTCGCAAGGAGACCCTCGGGCTTTTCCTTTGCGATAATCTCCGCCAAAAAATCGACGGTGAGCGGTTCGATATAGACGCGATCCGCAATATTCGTATCCGTCATGATGGTCGCGGGATTGCTGTTGACGAGCACGACCTCAAGACCGTCCTCCTTGAGGGAACGGCAGGCTTGGGAGCCGGCGTAGTCGAACTCTGCCGCCTGTCCGATGATGATCGGCCCCGAGCCGATGACCATAACCTTCTTCAAATTTTCCTTGCGCGGCATCGTTTACACTCCCTTCATCAAATCCCAAAACGTATCAAAGAGGTACATATTGTCGTCGGGACCCGGCGCCGCCTCCGGATGGTACTGTACGGAAAATATCGGGAGCGACGTATGCCGCAGTCCCTCAATCGTCTCGTCGTTGACGTTGATATGGGTTACCTCGAGAGGCGTTCCGGCAAGAGAGGCGGGGTCGACCGCATAGCCGTGGTTCTGCGCGGAGATATGTACCTGTCCCGTTGTTAGCGTCTTTACGGGTTGATTGCCGCCGCGATGACCGAATTTCATCTTGTACGTCTTTGCACCGAACGTCAGCGCGAGCAGTTGATGCCCAAGGCAAATACCGAAGATGGGCTTCTTGCCGACAAGTTTTTGAATCTCCGCCACGATCTCCGGAACATCCTGCGGATCTCCCGGGCCGTTGGAGAGGAACACGCCGTCCGGATCTAGCGCGAGGACTTCCTCGGCAGTGGTATGAGCGGGAACGACAGTCACCTTTGCGCCGATACGATTGATATTTTGCAAAATACTGCGCTTAACGCCAAAATCCATAGCGACAATATGCGGAGCATTTGAAACGTCGGTCTCAAGCACATAGACTTCGCGCGTCGTTACCGTATCCACATGATCGTGCGGCAGCTCGATGGCTAGGAGCCGACGAACCTCTTCATCGGAAGCATCGGACGGAACAAGAACGCCCTTCATCGCGCCTGCAGAACGAATATGCCGTGCAACAGCTCTTGTATCTACATCATATAGACATGGAATGTGGTATTTGTGTAAAAAATCTACAAGTGTCCCCTCGGACTGCCAATTATTCGGAAGATCGCAGAGTTCGCCAATGACAAAACCGCGCACAAAGGGCTGCGGAGCCTGCATGAATTTCTCCGCGACACCGTAATTCCCGATGAGCGGATAGGTCATCGTCAGGATTTGCCCGCAAAAAGACGGGTCGGTAAGGCACTCCTGATAGCCCGTCATACAAGTGGTAAAGACGACTTCTCCCACCGATGCCGCACTGCCTTGGAGCAATGTCCCGGGAAAAATTGCGCCGTCTTCTAGGATCAGGTTTCCTTTCATTTAACGACCACACCGTCCTTCATAACGATCTCACCGCCGACAACAGTGAGCACAGCTTTCCCCTTGAGCTTCCTTCCGACAAAGGGGGAATGGCTTCCTCGCGTATAAAACTTTTCCGCCTCCACCGTCCAAAGGCGCTGCGGATCGATGACGACGACATCGGCGGGAGCGCCCTCGTTCAACGTGCCGGCATTCAGCCGGAAGACGCGTGCCGGTGCATAGCTCATGCGCTCGATCACTGTCTCCATATCCATTTTTCCCGTATGAACGAGATCGGTCAGGACGACGCCGAGTGCGGTCTCAAGCCCCGGAAAGCCGCTCGGCGCATAGACATACTCGCGATCCTTATCCTCGCGCTCGTGGGGCGAGTGATCCGTGACAATCATATCGATCGTTCCGTCCGCAAGCCCTGCCACCATCGCATCGACATCCTTCTGCGTACGCAGCGGCGGATTGACCTTCGTAGAGCTGTCGACGGGATTGACGCATTCGTCCGTCATGGTCAGATGATGCGGCGTGACCTCGGTCGTCACGCGCACACCGCGCGCCTTTGCCTCACGCACGATCTGAACGGCACGCGCGGAGCTGATATGCGCCACATGGACGTGCGCACCCGCGTACTCCGCAAGCATGACGTCGCGCGCGACGGCAATATCCTCGGCGACCGTCGGACGCCCGTTAATCCCGAGCATCGCGCTCCGATGTCCCTCATTCATCGCACCGTCCTCCACGAGGGAATTGTCCTCCTCATGGTTGATGATCGCCTTATCAAACGGGACGAGATAATCATAGGCGCTGAGGAGCACCTTTGCCGACGGGTCAAAATGTCCGTCGTCGGAGAACGCGACAGCGCCCGCTTCCACCATATCGCCCAGTTCCGCAAGCTCCCTGCCCTCTTGATTCTTCGTCACGGCGCCGATGATGCGGATATGGATCACCGACACATCCTCGGCGCGCTTTTGCAGACTTCGCACGAGCGCGGCAGTATCAACCACGGGACTCGTATTCGGCATCGTAGCAACCGTGGTATAGCCGCCCGCCGCGCCTGCGCGCGATCCGGAGGCAAAATCCTCCTTTGCCTCCTGTCCCGGCTCGCGGAAATGGACATGCATATCGATGAGCCCCGGGGCGACGATTTTCCCCGTGGCGTCGTAGACCTCGGCATCAGGAGATTTCAGGTTTTTACCGACTTTTTGAATGATGCCGTTTTCGATGAGAACATCGGATACTTCGTTTCGTTTTGAGCCGGGATCAATCACTGTTCCGCCTTTTAAGAGCAGCGTACTCATTCGTGTTTTCCTCCCATCAACGTCAGCGTAAAGAGCGCCATACGGACGGCGACTCCGTTCCTCACTTCTTCTTGAATCCGAGACTGGACATGATAGGCAACGGACTCCGAGATTTCCCAGCCCTTGTTCATCGGTCCCGGGTGGAGCACGATGGCGTCCTTGTTCGCAAGCCCCAGTCGAGCTTCATTCAGCCCGTAGATGCGCGCATATTCGCGTGTCGACGGGAAGAGTCCGCCCTTCATGCGCTCCAACTGGATGCGGAGCACCTCGACGACATCCGCACCTTCCAGTGCGTCCTCTACCCGGTCGTGCACGGTAATCCCCTCTTCTTCGTGCAGGAATCGCGGCAGGAGAGGCCTTGGTCCCGCGATGTGGACGTCCATCCCCATCTTGCGCATCCCCTGTATATCGGAACGCGCCACGCGGCTGTGCAGGACATCGCCAAGGATTGCGACCTTGAGCCCCGCGAGTTTTCCTGCATATTCTTCGATCGTATAGAGATTGAGGAGCCCTTGCGAAGGGTGTGCATGTGCTCCGTCTCCCGCATTGACGATAACCGGTGAAACAACGGATGCCGCATAGGCGGCGGCGCCTTCCGCCTTGTGCCGCATGACGATGGCATCCACGCCCATCGCCTCGATCGTATAGAGTGTGTCGCGCAGACTCTCTCCCTTGACGATGCTGGAGGTTCCCGACGTAATATTCACGACGTCGGCGCCGAGATATTTCCCCGCAAGCTCGAAGGACGTGCGCGTCCGTGTGCTCGGCTCGTAGAACAGCGTGACGATGGATTTCCCGCGCAGTGCGAGCACTTTTTTAATATCGCGCCCGACGATGTTCTTCATCTCCCGCGCCGTGCTTAGAATCAAACGGATCTCGTCTGCGGAAAAATCCTCCAGCGCAAGAATATCGCGCCCTTTCAGCGATAGCTCCCGACTCATATTCGCCCTCCTTCAGCAATAAAAAAGCTCTTCCACGCAAATGCATAGAAAAGCCTGTATTCTAAAAATGGATAAACGGATTGTGTCTTGCATGTCATTGAAAACTCCTTTAAGGCCTCACGGGACCTCTTAAAAGGTAATATCGTTCTTCATATTATACGTTTTTGCAGATGAAAAATCAACTCTATGCGCGATGTCAATTCAAATTTTTTCTGTAAGCCGTTCCGCCAGCAACGTATAGCGGCGCCGCGTCCGGTCGTTACTGACCGCGGTATAGAGTGCGGCACGGTCGCCGACGATGATCACTCTTTCCTTAGCACGGGTTACTGCGGTATAGAGCAGATTGCGCTGGAGCATCACATGATGGGCGCGCACGAGCGGCAGAATGACGACCGCGTACTCGCTCCCCTGACTCTTGTGAACGCTCATCGCGTAGGCGAGAGTGAGAGACGAAAGTTCGTCACGCGTATAGGAGACATCCATGTCCTCTGCGAACCGGACGACAACATGCTCACTGTCTATCCATGAGACCGTTCCAATGTCTCCGTTGAACACGCCTTTCGTATAGTCGTTGCGCGTCTGCATCACTTTATCGCCCATGCGCAGCCATCCGATTTCCGCCTTGTCCGGCGCGGGCGGATTCAGTGCGGCTTGGAGACGCCCGTTAAGCATATCCACGCCGCACGCCTCTCGGCGCATGGGGGAAAGAACTTGTATATCCATGATAGAGGAGCCGCCGCGCTTGCGCAGCAACTGTTCCGAAAGTCGAACGATTTGCGCCGCCGCATCTTCGCTTGAGACCGAGGGAAAAAAGGAGAAGTCCGCCGCGGAAAATGTAGGGATGCGCCCGGCGTTGATGGCATGTGCGTTGAGCACGATCGTTCCCGCACTGTTCTGCCGGAAAATTTCGGTTAGGCGTACGCTCGGAATGACACCCGCACGCAGAATATCCTTGAGAACGGATCCGGGGCCCACCGCCGGCAACTGATCCACATCGCCTACAAAGATGATATGTGTCCCGGGGAGAACGGCAGAGAGAAAATGGAACATCAGCACAATATCCATCATCGACACCTCGTCGATAATGATGACATCTGCCTCGAGCCGCGTCTCGGCATCACGCCCAAAGTGCGTAGCGCCCTCCTCGCCGCCCTGTGCCTCGAGCATTCTATGAATGGTCGCCGCTGGTTTTCCCGTCGCCTCCGAGAGCCGCTTTGCCGCGCGCCCGGTCGGCGCACCGAGCAGAATCTCCAGTCCCTGCTCTTCCAAAATATCTATGATGCTCCGGATGACCGTTGTCTTCCCCGTCCCGGGGCCTCCTGTCAGCACAAGGATTCCGTTCGAGAGGGAGGCGATCACTGCCTCTCTCTGCGCCGCGGCGAGATGTACCTCATGCACTTCTTCCCACGCAGCAACACGTGCCTTGGCGTCATCCATGTGGATATACTCCGCTTCCCGCTGAAGTGTCAGCAGCATCCGTGCGGTGCGTTCCTCGGCTTGGTAGAGGGGCGTCGGGTAAATTAGACGCTCGCCCATCTCATCCACCGCATGAAGACGTCCCGCCTTTACCTCGCACGCGAGGACATCCATCACTTCTGAGCGCGATACACCAAGACGCTGCGCGGCTTTATCGGTCAAAATACGCTCAGGAATACAACAGTGTCCGCCGGATGAAATCATGGACAGCTCATAGGTAATACCGGCAGCAATCCGCTCCGCCGCATTTTTTTCCCATCCGGCGGCGACGGCGATAGCGTCCGCCGTCATGAAGCCGATGCCGTCAATATCCTGCGCAAGCCGATAGGGAGATTTTTCCAGCACCTGCACGGCGAGAGAGCCGTACGCCTTGAAGATGCGCGCCGCATAGCCGCCCGTAATACCGTGATCCTCAAGCCACAGCATAATATCGCGCAGTTCAGATTGGCGCATATAGGACGACACGATTTTTTCCAGCGTCTTGGCGCCGATGCCGGGGACTTCCTTGAGCCGATGCGGCGCCGTCTCGATGATGGCAAAAGATTTCGCGCCAAATCTGTCCACGATGCGCCGTGCCATGGCGGGGCCCACGCCGTCGATGACGCCGGACGCCAAAAAACGCTCCATCCCCGCCGCATTGGTCGGCGCGGCGACGCGCATCCGCAGTGCCTGAAACTGGCGTCCAAAACGCGGATGCGTTACCCAAAATCCTATGAGCCGCACCTCCTGCCCAACCAGCGGCGCGGCGCCCTTGGTCGTGGCGGTGCATTTTCCCTTATTGTCCAAACGCAGACGAAACACAGAGAACGCGCCGTCATTCGATGAAAAAACAATATGGTCGACGGTTCCCGTCAGCTCGTCTTCTTCGGAACGAAATCCAAGGTTTTGCCCGGTGTCCATGTTATTCCTCCATCAATCGTTCCCATCGCGCATAACGCTCGGCAATCTCTCGTTCCTTCGCCGTATATTCCTCGGCAATCGCACCGCTCCGCACAGGATCTGCCTGCGTTTCAGGTCTATTCATCTCGTATTCCAGTCCTTTGAGCTCTGCCTCTGCCATGGCGATCTCCGCTTCCGCACGATCCGTTAGTTCCCTGCGTTTGGCGTCGCTCATACGCGTCGGATACGATGCGTTTGATTTCGTAGCGGTACTCGCTTTTTCGGATTTTGCAGCGGTCGGCGGCTGAACCGCCTTTTTTTCGTCCTTTTCCTCATCGGCGGATGCGGCTTCCGCCTCCGCTTCTTTCTTCATCAGATAGTAGCTATAGTTGCCTAGATACTCGGTAATTTTTCCGTTCGCGAGCTCTAGTGTACAGTTGGCGACCTTATCGAGGAAGTAGCGGTCGTGCGAAACGGCGATGAACGTCCCCGGAAACGCCATCAGCGCTTCTTCCACCGCCTCGCGCGCGGGGATGTCGAGATGGTTGGTCGGCTCGTCCAGCACGAGGAAATTTGCTCCCGTCAGCATGAGCTTCAAAAATGCCACACGCGCCTGTTCTCCGCCGGAAAGCGCGCCGACGAGCCGCAGTACATCGTCGCCGCGGAACAAAAACGCGCCGAGATACCCGCGTGCATGTTCCTCGTCGATACCGAACGTGTAGCAGATTTCGTCCAACACCGTTTTCGCTGGATCAAGCCCCTCGTGCTGCTGAGAGAAATATCCGATTTTAACGCGGCTGCCAATTTTGATTCTGCCGCTTGCTTCCAGCTCTCCAATGAGGATTTGCAGGAGCGTCGTCTTCCCCGCGCCGTTTTCGCCGATGAGCGCAACGCCGTCTCCTTTGCGGATGAGGAGGGAGATGCGGTTCAACACGGGATGATTTTGATAGGAGAACGAAATATCCTCCATCTCCGCCACACGCTGCGCACATTCCGGCGGCGGACTGAACGCGAAGTAGTTGAACGCCGCGGCTGCAGGCGGCAGGACGATGCGTTCCAGACGGTTTAGTTGGCTTTGCCGTCCGCGCGCCTGTTTCGCCTTGATTCCAGCCTTATAGCGTCTAATGTATTCCTCCGTTTTTTTGATATGTGCCTGCTGCTTTTCATAAGCGCTTTGCAGCGCCGCGCGCCGCTCCGTCTTGACGCGCATAAAATGCGTATAATTACCCGTATATGCGGTCACTTCCCTGTGATCAAGTTCGAGGATGCGCGTCGTCACGCGGTCGAGAAAATAACGATCATGCGATATGAGAAGCACGCCGCCGCGATAGTTCTGCAAAAACTTTTCCAGCCATTCGATCATGCCGATGTCGAGATGATTCGTCGGCTCGTCCAAAAACAGGAAATCCGGCTCCCGAAGGAGTGCCTTGGCAAGACAGATGCGCGTCGTCTGCCCGCCGGAAAAATAGCGGACGTTCTTTGTAAGATCCTCCTCGGAAAATCCCAGTCCAAACGCTACACGCCGGATGCGGCTCTCGAATTCATAACCGTCCAGCGCCTCAAACCGTGCGACGAGGTTTCCGTAGGCGCTCAGCTCTTCTTCCGTCGCTCCCGCTGCGATGTGCCGTTCCATCTCCTCTTTTTGTGCGCCGAGCGCGATAATGTCCGAAAACGCGCGCCGAAATTCCTCATACAGCGTGCCGTCCGCGAACTCTGCCTGCTGCTCCACATAGCCGACCGTATCCGCACGGTCGATGAGCACCTGCCCCGCATCGGACTCTTCACGCCCGAGCAGGATGCGCATCAGCGTTGTTTTTCCTGATCCGTTCGCGCCGACCAGACCGACCTTGTCGCCGGGCATCACTTCGAAATTCACCTGTGAGAACAGCGTACGGATGCCGTATGATTTTTCAAGACCGATAACCTTTAGCCGTCCCATATTATTCTTCGATACGCCCCTTTTTCTTGGATGGATCTCCGCCGTAATCTTTCCCTATGATGACAATCGCCTGCCGGTCACCCGCGCCGTCCACCGGCATAATAACGCACGGAAACGGCATGCCGTAAAACAGATCAACATGCGCCTGCGCCGTCATAATCGCAGTCTTTGGACGATCCGAGGATCGTCCCGTCTCTACGCTTGAAATCTGAAATCCTTTCGCGCGCAGTACATCGGCAACCGCCGCCCCCGCACCGTCGATACCGCTAGAATTGATGACCATAACGGAAATATCGTTCTGCTTATCTTCCGTAGCAGATACTTTCGTTTCCTGCGTCTCTTTTGCCTCATTCTTCTGTGCTGATTTTTCCCGGTTTGATTTCTGCTCTGCCGCGCGGCGCGCTTCGATTTCACGATCACCTTCGGCAAGGAGTTCGTCGGAGGACGGAAGTACGTCCTTGCCCGATGGTTCCGTCATTATGCGTAAACGCTCCGGCATATCCGAACGGTACGCCGCAGCGTCAAGCGCTGCCTGCGCCCTCATATCCTCCGGAAAATCGAGTCCATTTTCTTCAAACAACGTTTTGCGCGTTTCCTCAATATCCGGAATCCAGTAGCTGACATCTCCTAGGTAAGCGGGCGTCCCCTCCACCGTCTGCATCTTCAGCCCTTCCGTGCCAACGTCTTGAAACCGCCTGACAGCCGTTATGAGCTGACGCGGCGACAAATCCGTCTCGACCGCATGTGTCAGCTCGTCCATCAGCGCGGCGAGCCGCGGGAACACCTGCGGCGAGATGAGCTGCGCGAAAAACGCACGCATAAATGCCTGCTGACGCGCGATGCGCCCAATGTCCCCCGTACCGTCCCGATAACGCACATATTGAATCGCATGAGCACCGTCCATATGCTGTAGTCCCGGATAGAGATCAATGACGAGCCCTCCGTTATCATCCCACGGATCTTCATAATGCATCCGCTTTTCAACGTCGATATCGACGCCGCCAACGGCATCTACAATACGTTCAAACGCAGAAGTATCCACGAGAATATAATGTGTCACAGGTACGCCGAGCAGTGCACTGACCGACGAGAGTGTCAGCTCATGCCCACCATATGCGTAGGCATGATTGATCTTATCGTAACCGTAATTCCCCACCTTTATGCGTGTATCGCGCGGGATCGAGAGCAGAGACGCGTGTCCATGCGCTTCATCGATGGCAGCGAGCATCAGCGTATCACTGCGCCCTGCATCACCCTCCCTGCGGTCGACGCCCATCAATAAGACATATGACAATTGATCTTTTTCACCATATCGGGATACCGTCGTATCGCCCAGCGACTCCGAAAGATAATCCCCCCCCATATAATAAAGTGCACATACAACAACAAAGGAAAATGCGAATACAACACCCGCATATTTTATAAAAAGTATATGGTTTCCTTTTTCTTCTTGGTCGGTTGTATCAGATTTTTTCATAACGGCGTACGGCGTCCCTTCATCGTAAAGAAATTATGCTTCAGTATAGCAAAAACGGGCGTTCTATGCAAATTGTCCTCTTACATGAAAGGCACTTTACAAATGAGAGCAATTCATGTAAACTTATTATAAATATTAGTTTGATATACTTATTAAGTTATATGTGCGAATATAGATGCTCTAGGGAATGTCCGGTAAGAGCATTGTATCGATGGCACAAGGGTGAGGGAGAGGACTATGCTGCGACTTCCCATATCGAAACTTGAGGACGGCATGATTCTTGGGCAAAGTCTCTTTAATACTGCCGGCGGAAGCTATCTTGTCAAGGGACGACCCGTGACTATTGAATATATTCGTAAACTTCGACAGCTTGGTATACAGACCGTGACTGTCACGTCGATGGATCCGCGCCACCGTGTCGCACCGCCGCCGGACGTCATTGAGGAAAAGACACGTGTCAAGGCGATCAGTGCCGTTTATGATACCTTTCAATCGGTCACAGAAAACGGGACACTCGATGCCGCACCACTCGAAAAAGTTGCTGATGCCATTGTCTTTGATCTTTTCAATAATCGTGAAAACCTCGTGCAGTTGACTGATATTCGTATGCACGATGCATATACGTTTGCGCACAGCGTCAATGTCGCTGTTCTCTCGGCAATGATGGGAATGCTCTGTCATCTGCCGAAAGAGGAGCTTTCTCTTATTACATTGGGGGGGCTGCTGCATGATCTTGGGAAAATCGATGTGGAGTACGAAATACTCAATAAGGATCGTAGTCTTACACAGACAGAATTCGAGATGATTCGGCAGCATCCAAGTGCAGGTGCACGCCGCATCGTTAAGATGCATAATCTTCCAAAGACGAGTATTTTAGCGGCAATCGCAGGACAGCATCACGAGCATATCGACGGGACGGGTTATCCGCGCGGTATCAAGGGGGATGAGATTCACCGCTTTGCAAAGATAACGGCAATCGCTGATGTCTATGACGCATTAACAAGTGAACGCCCTTACAAAAAAGCATATATGCCAAATATCGCCTATAACATTATGCATAACATCAATAAAGGACAGTTTGACCAGAAACTGATTGATAAGTTCTTTAACAATGTAGCTCTCTATCCGGAAGGGGTCGTTCTAAAAACGACTTTTGGATTTGCCGTCGTGAAGGAGAGTCGGTTTGGACGAACCAAGACGCCGATCATCATCCGATTCGCCGATACGAATGGAAAATTATTGAATGAACGCACGGAAATCGATCTTTCAGAAGTAGATCATGGAGCAGAATCCATTCAAGTCGTTCCAACGGGCAACGAACTCTATCATTTCATCCATGAGCTCGGCGTCGATCCCTCCTATTATTTGGAAGAGGCGCGTGCAAAGGATAAAGAGGCAGGAATCGTCTCCTCGGGCATAAAGGCTCCACCGCGCATCAATTAATCAACTGCATAAAAATAAAATGTGCATACAAAAAGCCGGACAGCGATGATCCGGCTTTTTCATTTATTTTTTTTCCGCGCGAGGATGCGAGCTGCCATCTCCTCCACGGACGTGCATCCGGCGGTATCGTATCCCGCTGACGCAAGTTTTTTCCCGAGCGTCAGGATATGTGGCGCACGCAGCGACGTACGTTCCAGAAGTGCATCGTTGAGAAAGAGCTCTTGCGGCGCACCTGTACCAATCACTTGTCCCGCTGCCAGCAACACAAGATGATCCGCCACGCGCAATATATCCTCCATACTATGAGAAACGAGGATGACGGTCATGCCCCGTTCACGATGCAGCATAGTGAGCAGGGACAGCAGCGATTCTCTGCCGCAGGGATCAAGCCCCGCCGCAGGCTCGTCCAGGATGAGATACCGGGGCGCGAGCGCCAGCACACCCGCGATGGCGGCACGCCGTTGTTCCCCGCCCGAGAGTGCAAATGGAGAACGCGCTCCGTAACTTTCGTCAAGTCCCACGAGCCGCATCGCATCCTTAACGCGCGCATCAATCTCTTCCTCTGCGAGTCCTTGATTTTTAGATCCAAACCTGATGTCTTCGTACACCGTCTCTTCAAAGAGCTGATGCTCCGGATATTGGAACACCATGCCGACGCGCAGACGCGCTGCTAACGCCGGCTTGCGCTCCTTGCCGGACGCACCGAACAGAGCCGTATCGTCAACAAACACGTTGCCCTTCGTCGGCGTGACGAGCCCCCCCATGATCTGCATCAGTGTGGACTTGCCCGCGCCCGTCTCCCCCGCAATCGCCGTAAAGGAGCCGTCGGGGATGGTCAGCGAGAGCTCATGGAGCGCTGTATGCGAGAGCGGCGTATCCTCCATATAGGTATAGGAAACGGATTCTACTCGGATAGACAACGGATCAGCTCCTCATCTCGTAATATCCCATGCGGGAGGTTAATCCCGCCGCAGCGCAGGCGTCCCGCGAGCTCAGCCGCGAGTGGAACGTCCAGACCGAGCGATCGTACGCGCTGCGGATCGTCAAACACTTCCTGCGGGGTTCCGTCCATCACGATCTGCCCCGCGTTCATCAGTACAATACGGTCGGCAGCAACAGATTCCTCCATGAAATGTGTGATGTAGACGATAGTCATTCCGTATCGTTCGTGCAGCATCCGTACCGCGTCCAGGACTTCCGCACGCCCCCTCGGATCAAGCATCGCCGTCGGCTCATCAAGCACCAATACGCGTGTCTGCATCGCGAGCGCCCCCGCAATCGCAACGCGCTGCTTTTGCCCGCCCGAGAGCAGGTGCGGCGCATCCTGGCGCCGCGCCTCCATCCCGACGAGCGAGAGAGCTTCGCTTACACGCCTGCGGATTTCCTCGGGCGGAACACCGAGATTCTCAGGGCCAAAGGCAACGTCGTCCTCGACAGTTGCCGCAACGAGCTGATTGTCCGGATTTTGAAATACCATACTGACATCCCGGCGAATATCGATGCACAAATTTGGATCGCGCGTATCTCGTCCCCCAATATAACACGCCCCCTCCGTCGGGAGAAGTAGCGCGTTCAGATGACGCGCAAGCGTTGATTTTCCGGATCCGTTCGCCCCCAGTACCGCGACAAATTCTCCTGACTTTATGGACAGCGAGACGTCGCTGAGTGCGTGGTGCGCCTCGTTCTCTCCTCTCATATAGGTATGCGTCACATGTTCGAGGCGGATCAATGTCTCATCCTTCATCGTATCAATTCCCAGCACAACTTTTTACCCTGTATATATGGTATATGTTTTATCTAGCTTTTGGTTTTTTCTTTCAGGCGCACATGGAACGTCGTGCCTTCGTTCACAGCACTTTCGAGAGAAATTTCGCCGTGATGCGCCTCCACAATACCGCGTGCGATCGCAAGTCCCAGTCCATTCCCGCCCATGCGGCGCGAGCGTGCCTTGTCCACGCGGTAAAATCGGTCAAAGATGCGCTCCCGATGCTCCGGCTCGATGCCGATACCGTTGTCAGCAACGGTGAGGTGTATCTCCCCTTTCTCCGCCATGAGCGATACCTTGATCTTTCCATGTTCCTGCGTATACTTTACCGCGTTGTCCACAAGAATGAGGATGAGCTGGCGTATCTTTTGCTCGTCTGCATAGATCTCCAATTTCTTCGGCAGAACTTCCTCGATGACAATGTCCTTCTTCTCCGCAAAGGGGCGCATGATGCGCACTGTCTGACGGGCAGCGGATACGATGTCCATATGCGAGATTTTGAGCTGATTCGCCTTTCCGTCCGTTCGCGCGACCGTGAGGAGATCGCCGACGAGCTTCGTCATTTTCTTCACCTCGTCGCGCACGTCCTCGATGACTTGCTTGAGGAACGGCGAGGTAATGGACGTATCACTGCGCAGGAGATCGGCAGACGCGAGCACGACCGCGAGCGGCGTGCGCAGCTCATGGGAGGCATCGGCGGCAAATTGACGCTGGCGTTCATACGCCTCTCGGACAGGTTTCATCGCACCGCCCGAGAGCACATAGCCAATGCCCGCGGCAAAGGTGAGCGCGATGACACCGAGCACAGCGAGCGCCGAAGTTGCCTTCTCCATTCCGTTATACATCGCCGTCACGTCCTTGCCCACGAACACGGTTTGCGGTGGGAGCGGCGGGGCAAGCACTGCCTTTGCCGTCATCATCACCTTCGTCCGGTTGCCTCGCTCGTCCGTCTTCGTAAATACGCGTACCTCTCCCTCGGGTGCGTTCCACGCCCCGACAATATCGAGAATGAAGGACTCAATGCGATAGGAAGCGCGTGAGAATTTAATCAGACGCCCCTGATCGTTAAAGACATAGTAAAACAGGCGATCGTTCGTACTGCGGTACAGATGCGCCTCATCAGCGTCGCCCTCTGCGTGGAGCTCCGCATAGATCTGCGATTCCGCGATGCCGTTGCTCGTCTCGAGCAGTTCACGCGCCTGCTCCGACGTAATCGCCCACTCCATCGTTTTATGCATGGCAAAGAGGAGGACAATGACCAGTCCTCCCATCACAAGCGCGTAGCGAAGCATGAGCCGCAGGCGGCTGCGGCCAAAGACATTCTGCTCGCTCAATGCGACGCCTCTAGTTTATAACCGACGCCGCGTATCGTCTTGATTGCCTCGCCCTCGCTCGCCGCATCGAGTTTTTTGCGCAGCATTTTCATATAGGAGTCGATATTATTGGAGCTGACATCGGACTCCAGCCCCCAAATACGATCTAATATGATGTCGCGCGGCACGACGATGCCGATATTCTGCGCCAACAGGTCAAAGAGCTGGAACTCACGCGGAGAGAGCTGAATCATCTTTCCGTTTTTTTCAAGGATATTGGCAGTGCGGTTGAGACGGAATCCGCCGATCTCGTCCACCTCGTGCTGGATCTTCTGCGTCGACCGTCGCCCAAGTGCGCGCAGACGTGCAAGAAGCTCCGAGAACTCGAACGGCTTCACGAGATAGTCGTCCGCACCCGCATCCAGTCCCGTTACGCGATCCTCTACGGAGTCGCGCGCCGTCAGCATGAGAATGGCACGGTCATAGCCGTTCTTGCGCAGACGCGCACACGCGTCCACACCACTCTCGCCGGGCATCATCCAATCAAGGATGAGAATATCGTACTCCGTATACGTCGCGTACTCATAAATATCGTCCCCGTCTGTGACCCATTCTACCGTAATGTCGTTTTGTTCCAACATATATTGGATCAACTTTCCGAGACGCAGATCGTCTTCGGCAAGCAACACCCGCATAATATCATCCTCCGGCACATATCAAACATTATGTATACCGCAACTAAAGTATACGGAAACGATGTGAAAGATAGCTGAAAATCCTATACCGCACGGTGCTCCGGGGCGATCATGGAGAAAAACACGAGAGCCCCGAGCGCATACAACGTGACCATGATGATTGCCATCGGCAGTGCCGTATGATCTCCTACGATGCCGACCACGGGCATCATACAGGCGCCGAGGAGCATTGAGGAACAGCCGATGAGCGCGGATGCGCTCCCCGCGTTCTTCCCCTGCCGTGAGAGCGCGAGGGAAAAGCTCGCGGCGCCCATCACCGAAAGCGGAACCACTGTCAGGAAGAGCAGCAACACGATCACGAGCAGCGGCGCGGTAAAATAAAATTCCGTCAAAAGCAGAATACTGCCAAGGAGTGGGACAAGCACCGCATATTTCAGCAGACGCACGTCCGGCACGCGTCCCGCAAGACGCGCGGGCAGGACTCCCGTGACGAGAAGCCCCAGTCCAATAGCCCCAAAGATCAAGCTGTACGCCTGTGGCGATACCGAGTAGATATTTTGAAAGATAAAGGATGAGCCCGCAAGATAGCAGAAGAACGCGCCGAATACGAAACACTGCACGAGACAATGCCCTAAGAAGTAGCGATTTTTGAGAAGTATCGGAAATTTCTTCAGCGAGTCCGTCACATTGCTGCTGCGCGCCTCTTTCGCCAGCGTCTCACTGTAAGCGAGCGTCGCGGCGGCAAGCCCCACGCCGATGAGTGTCAGCAAGACGAACGTCGCGCGCCACGATGCAAAGAGCAGGATCTGCCCGCCGATAACAGGCGCCAAGATTGGGGCGAGACCGTTGACCATCATGAGTACGGCGAAGAACCGCGTGAGCTCCGCGCCCTCGCACACGTCCCGCGCAATCGCACGCGCGATCACGATGCCGCTTGCCCCCGCAAAACCCGCGAAAAAACGGAAGAACAGAAAATAATCGATGTCCTCGGCAAGGACGCAGCCGAGCGTTGCCCCGATAAAGACAAGCATCCCGATGAACAGCGGTTTTTTGCGTCCCCACAAATCACTGAGCGGTCCCGCGAGGATCTGCCCGAGCGCCATCCCGAGTGTCGTCATTGTGAGCGTCATCTGGATGAGAGACGTCGACACACCAAAGTCCGCCTGCACCTCCGGCAGTGCCGGCAGGTACATATCCGTCGAGAGCGGCGCGATCGCCGTCATGATTCCTAAAAACACTGTAAGCCAAAGGCGGCTGCGCCCGCGTAAAGCCATCGTATCCCCGCTTCCCCGTACGTTATCGCGCGCACGCATCCCCCGATATGTGCGCGTCCTTCTTTTTATATGACAACAAGCGGTCTTTGACTGTCTCCCATATCGCCGTTGCGATGACGATGCCCGCAGCGATGGAGACGGCATAGAGGAACGTCTTGATGCTCTGCATCCCGAATTTTCCCCAATCACCGGATACTGCATAGAACATCGTTCGGTAGAGCGCGCCGCCCGGCACCATTGCAATCACGCCGATGATGAGGAACACCGTCGCGGGACATTTATAGACCCGAGCCAATATCTCCGCCGCGATCGTCGCAAAGACCGCACCCGCGAAGTACCCGGCAAATTCGTTCCAATCGAGCGCAACGAACAGCATGGTAAAGCCCCACGCACCCATGCATACGACTGCGCCCATCCCCGCGTCTTTGATATGCCCGTGAAAGAGCATATGGAAACAGAAGCCGCCGACGAGCGAGGTGAGCAGATAGACCCACCACAGCGTTTCGAACGCAATGATTGTGCCCGTCGCGCTGAATGCAAACCCCGCCGCGATGAGCAAGCTCAAAATAATCGCCTCCGCACTCTTGAGCAGCCCCGAGATCGTCTCCTGACTGAACATATCGCGAATTGAGTTCATCAGCGCGAGCCCTGGAATCACGGGCATGATATTGCCCATATTGATGGCGGCAGGATGGATATCGAACCCGAACCATAGGAACGAATTGGCAAGCATCCCTCCGAGGAAGCTCAAGAGGACGAGCGAGCAGTATGCGTTCAGCTTCGTACGGCTCAGAGCGTATTGTATCAGGCGCAGGAGCGCCCCCACAAGCCCGGCGCAGACCGCATCCTCAAACCGCCCGCCGAAAAAAGCGGAAAAACTCGCCGCAATCATCGCCCAATAGAATACGGACGCCCATAGCGATGTCTGCTCCATCGTATCGATCGCACGGATGCGTTCCTTGATCTCATCCGACGTGCGCGGCTGCGCGCAGATCTCCCGCGAAAGCTGATTGAGCGCCTTGAGCCGCTGAAAATCAAAGTTCTGCGGCGGAACGCGCCGCATCTGCGTCAGGATGCCGATGTCCGCGCCGCGGATCGTCACGATGATGCTCGAGGTAATCACCATCACGTCGACATGACGCACACCGTAGGCACGGCATATGAAGTTGATCGTACGCTCTACGCGGCTCACCTCAGCCCCCGTGACGAGCATCCGCTGCCCGATGTCGATGGCACGCTCGAGAATATTGTTGATGTTGATGCGCTGTTTCTCATTTATCATAATGAGATAGTTATAACATGATTACGCACGCTTGTCACCCCTTTCATATAAAAACAGCAGAGTAAAAGCTCTGCTGTTTTTATATGGGAACCGTAGCTTATTCAACCGTGACCGACTTCGCGAGATTGCGCGGCTTATCTACATCGCACCCGCGCGTGATAGCGGCATAGTAGGAAAGAAGTTGGAGTGGGATCACTGAGAGAATCGGCATGATGAACTCATCCGTTGCCGGCACATAGATCACATGATCCACATACTTTTTCAGCTCCGTATCGCCCTCGGCAGCGATGCCGATGACTATAGCGTCACGTGCCTTGACTTCTTTGATGTTGGAGAGCGTCTTTTCGTAGACGTTGCGCTGCGTCGCCAACGCGATCACGGGAACGCCCTCTACGATCAGCGCGAGTGTGCCGTGCTTGAGTTCCCCTGCCGCATATGCCTCCGCATGGATGTAGGAAATCTCCTTGAGCTTCAGCGCGCCCTCGAGCGAGACCGAGTAGTCCAGTCCGCGCCCGATATAGAAAACATCCTCGTTAAACCCGTACTGCTTCGCAAACGTCTTAATCGGTTCCACATCGGAAAGAATCTCCGAGACCTGCGTCGGAATCTCGAGCAGTTGCGTGACAAGCTGCGCCGTGCGCGCGGGTGCGATAGCCCCCTTGATTTCAGCCATATAGAGCGCAAGCATAAAGAAGAGTACGAGCTGCGTCGTATACGCCTTCGTCGATGCGACTGCGATCTCGGGTCCCGCCCATGTATAGACCACCTGATCCGCCTCGCGCGCGATGGACGAACCGACGACATTCGTGATCGCAAGCGTCTTTGCCCCGCGCCGCTTCGACTCCTTCAGTGCAGCGAGCGTGTCGCTCGTCTCACCCGACTGCGAGACGACGACGAGCAGCGTCTTATCGTCCACGATCGGATCACGGTAGCGGAACTCCGAGGCGACATCGACCTCTACGAGGACACGTGCCAGCTTTTCAATATAGTATTTGCCGACAAGTCCCGCATGATACGCCGTTCCGCACGCAACAATGTAAATCTTATTGAACGAATTGAGGTAGGCCGCGTCCCACGCAAGTTCCTCGAACGAAATCGCCTTCTTATCGCCTGTAATGCGCTGACTCATCGTATCGCGCACAGCTTTGGGCTGCTCGTGGATCTCCTTGAGCATGAAATGCTCATAGCCGCCCTTCTCCGCCGCTTCCGCATTCCACGTCACTTCAAAGACTTTCTTTTGCACAGGTTCGCCCGCGCGATTCGTGACCTCGATGCTGTCCTTGCGGACAATCGCAAGCTCACCGTCACCGAGAATATAGGTGCGGCGCGTGCGCGAAATGATGGCGGGAATATCCGAGGCGATGAAGTTTTCCCCCTCACCGAGACCGATGATGAGAGGATTGTCCTGTTTCGTGCAAATGAGCATATCGGGATGCGCCTTGCTCATGAACGCGAGCGCATACGAGCCCTCGATGCGGCGCAGTACCTCACGCACTGCCGCAACGAAATCACCCGCATACACCTCTTCAAGCAGGTGGACAACGACCTCCGTATCCGTCTCGGACTTGAACTCGTGTCCCTTCGCGATGAGTTCTTCCTTGAGGGACAGATAGTTCTCAATGATGCCGTTGTGGACAATCGCAAAATTTTTATGACAATCCGCATGGGGATGCGCGTTCACATCGGACGGCCGCCCGTGCGTCGCCCACCGCGTATGACCGATGCCGAGCGTGCCGACCGGGACGCGCCCCTTGATCTGCTCGCGCAGCGCCGCGAGACGCCCCACGCTCTTCTCAATGCGGATCTCACCGTCCTCATAGACCGCAATCCCCGCCGAATCATAGCCGCGATATTCCAGTTTGGACAGCCCGTCCAAAAGAAACTCCGCCGCCTGACGATTTCCGACATACCCGACAATTCCACACATAAAAATACCTCCCGATTGATAGAACATATAGAACATCTCTCAGGGATTCCGCTCCGTCTGCGGCTTTGTCCACGGAGTCGCCCCCATGATTTGACCGCAGACTCTCGACAGAGCGTGCCGGAAGGCATCCGCCGACGGGTCGACAACCTTCTCCTCGTTTTCTGAAATATATTCCGTACCATTTCAGAACCGGCGCTAAGAACTTCGTTCTTTTCAATAAAAGAAATCCCTATGTATCCATGATACACAGGGACATTCTATCCGAAATAGCCACAGAAGTCAATTGCAGGTTCCGGTATCTCCTAAACGTCGCGCGTAGTCTTTTTCTTTCGCGGATTGAACCGATTCATCGCCATATCCACCCCGTCTGTTACGAGGTATTCGACCGCGGGTAGGAGATACCCAATTGCTTCACCTACGAGAGAGGCATCATCGGTCGAGAAAGGCGTGAGGACATGATTGATGACCGTCCAACCTACGGGCGGGCGCCCGATGCCGATGCGTACGCGCGGGAATTCCTCTGTACCGACATGAGAAATGATTGATTTAATTCCGTTATGACCGCCCGATCCGCCCTTGGTTCGTATTCGCACTGCCCCCGCAGGAATATCCATATCGTCGTGAACAACGATGAGATCTTTCGTATCAATTTTATAATACGACAGCATCGGTCCGAGCGCTGAACCGCTGTCATTCATATAGGTCTGCGGCTTGACCAAGAAAACTTTCTCGCTGCCGATGCGCACCGCGGCGACGAGTGAGGAAAAGGCTTCTTTCCATGCGGATACGCCTAACCGCTGCGCCAGTGCGTCCACGAGCATAAAGCCGACGTTGTGTTTCGTCTGCGTGTATTCCGCGCCGGGATTACCGAGCCCCGCAATGATTTTCATCGGACGCCCCCCTTAGGTCGGATCGCCGACCGCGAACAGATACGCGAGTACGACGACGCCGAGCGCAATCCGATACCAACCGAACGCCGTGAAATCATTCCGCTTGATGTAGCGCAGGAGGAAGCGAATGGAGAGAATGGACACGATAAACGCCGTCACCATTCCGACGGCAAGAATGACAAGTTCCGCCCCCGTATAATGAAAGCCAAATTTCACCAGCTTTAGAAAGCTCGCGCCGAACATCACAGGAATTGCGAGGAAGAACGTGAACTCCGTCGCCACATAGCGGCTCGCGCCGAACAGGATACCGCCGAGGATCGTCGCCCCCGACCGGCTTGTCCCCGGCACGAGAGAAAGTACCTGAAATACTCCGATGATAAATGCCGTGCGATAATCGAGCTGTGAAAGATCCTCGATGCGCGGCGTACGCACGCGATTCCAACGCTCGACAATGATGAAGAGAACGCCGTATAAAATCAGCATAGACGCAACAACGGGAGCATTCATAAAATGCTCTTCCATATACTTATTCAGCGCAAGCCCGATCGCCCCTGCGGGAATGCAGGCAAAAATGACCTTTCCCCAAAGATCAAACGTCTCGCGCCGCTCCGCATTTGATTTTCGGCGCAGAAACGGGTTGAGCTTCCCTGCATTCAGCACGACGACGGCAAGAATGGCACCGAGCTGGATCACTACAAGGAACATATCCATGAAAGCCTTTGTCACATTTAGTTGGATGAACTCGTCCACGAGAATCATATGCCCCGTACTGGAGATGGGGAGCCACTCGGTCAGCCCTTCTACAATGCCAAGAATCACTGTCTTCAATAACTCCATCAGTGTTATTTCCAAAATGCTAAGCTCCCCTCAAATTTCAAATGGTAAAATCCCGCCCATTATATCACATTTCACGGTTTTCTGCATAATGAACCGCCGGAATTATAAATAATGTAAAAAAGACTGCCGAAGCAGTCTTTCATCAATTCTAATTTATGGTTTTAGACAAGCCCCTGTGCGAGCATCACGTCTGCGACCTGTGCGAACGCCGTAATGTTTGCACCGGCGACAAGATCGTCCGGATCGGCATAGAGTTCCGCATTCTTTTTCGAATTCTTATAGATATTCTCCATGATACCCTTCAGCCGACCATCCACCTCCTCGAACGTCCATTGCAGGCGCTCGGAATTCTGCGACATCTCGAGTGCCGAAACCGCAACACCGCCCGCATTTGCCGCCTTTGCTGGCGCAAAGAGTACATGATGCGTCTTAAAGTATGCAATCGCCTCGAGTGTCGATGGCATATTTGCGCCTTCGCCGACCGCCTTCACGCCATTTTCCACAAGCAGCTTCGCAGAATCAAGATCGATCTCATCCTGCGTTGCGCACGGCAGAGCAACATCGCACGGAATCGACCAGACGCCGCGGCACCCCTCATGATATTCTGCATTTGGATGCGTCGTGATGTATTCCTTAATGCGGGCACGGCGCACTTCCTTGATGTCCTTGAGCGCCGCGAGGTCAATGCCGTTCGGGTCGTAAATATAGCCGCTCGAATCCGAGCAAGTGACTACTTTCGCGCCGTATTCCTGTGCCTTTTCAATCGCATAGGTTGCAACGTTTCCGGCGCCGGAGACAACGACCGTCTTGTCCTTCAGATCAATGCCCTTTGCATCGAGCATATTCTTCACGAAGTAGAGAAGGCCGTACCCGGTCGCCTCCGTACGCGTCAGGCTCCCCCAGAAATCGACACGTTTTCCGGTCAAAACGCCCGCATCATAGGAATCCCGAATACGCTTGTACTGACCGAAGAGGTAGCCGATCTCACGACCGCCGACGCCAATATCACCTGCGGGGACATCGACATTCAGTCCGATGTGGCGGTAGAGTTCCGTCATAAAGCTCTGGCAGAACTTCATCACCTCGTTGTCCGACTTGCCGTGCGGATCAAAGTCCGAGCCGCCTTTGCCGCCGCCGATGGGAAGTCCCGTCAGCGCATTTTTGAACACCTGCTCAAACGCGAGGAATTTCAGAATATCAAGCGATACGCTCGGATGAAAGCGCAGTCCGCCCTTATAGGGGCCCATCGCGCTCGACATCTGCACACGATAGCCGCGGTTGACCTGAATCTCGCCCTTATCGTCCACCCAAGGCACGCGGAACGATATGACGCGCTCCGGCTCGATCATACGCTCGAGGATCTTATGCGCCTTGTACTCCGGATGCTTTTCGAGGAGCGGCACAACCGAGGTCAGAACCTCTTCCACCGTGTTCTTGAAATGCGCCTGATCCGGGTCACGTTTGGATACGAGATCGAGAATATCATTGACATACTGCTTCATGTTGGACATGATAAATCCCCCTTTTCATGTGGTTCGATTGACTCTGCAACGAACGTGACTGAGTATAGCACAGGGCGAAAAGCTTGTATAGAGATTCATTGCATGAATACAATATGCAAATAAAATACAAAAAGAGAGGCTCTGCCGGATGCAGATACCTCTCCCGGGGCTATAGGTGATATGGTTCCCTGCGATTGATCTTAAAGACGCGATAGATCTGCTCCATCAGCATAAGCCGAATGAGCTGATGCGGCAGTGTAAATCGGGAAAATGAAAGCCGTAAATCGGCTGCGCGGCGTACTTCGTCAGAGAGTCCAAAGGGGCCTCCGATGAGAAAGACGATATGACTCTTCCCCGCGACACAGATCTGCTCAACATGTGCTGCTAGTTCTTCAGAGGAAAGTTCCGTGCCTCTGACGTCCAGTACGATAAGATATGCCCCTTGTGGGATCTGTGCACAGAGACGCACGCCTTCTCGGCGAAGCGTTTCCTGTTTCTCCGCCGCAGATGGAGTCTCCTTCATTCGTTCCTCAGCAATCTCAATCGTGCGGAGATCAACGTATGGACGCAGCCGCTTGGCATATTCGGCGATGCCGTCGTGCAGGTACTTCTCTTTGAGTTTCCCTGCGCATAGGACGGTGATCCGCATTTTATTTATCGTCCTGCGGCATCTCTTCGAGAACGACGTCGGCCTTATGTTTCGTACCGTTACGATCATAGGTAATCGTTATCGTGTCACCGACCTGATACGAGGCAATTTTGTTGCGCAGATCGGTAACGCTGTTGATCTCCTCACCGTTAATCTCAAGGATGATATCACCGCGCTGGAATCCTGCTTTGCCGCAGGGACCATCGAGTGTGAGTCGGAAAATGTAGACGCCCTTGTCGATGTTGAGCTGATAGCCGTAACGCTCTGCCGTCATAGGATCAAAGACGGACACGCCGAGATACGGACGCGCAACATAGCCTTTTTCGATCAGTTCATTGATGACTGTCTGCACCGTGTTGATGGGAATGGAGAAGCCCATCCCTTCGACTCCGCTTGCCGCTACCTTTGCACTGTTGATGCCAATGACTTCGCCGTCTGCGTTGACAAGTGCGCCGCCGGAGTTTCCGGGGCTGATGGCGGCATCGGTTTGGAGCAGCTTCACGCGTTTGTCGCTGATGTCAAGAGTACGGTTCAGTGCGCTGATCACACCGGCGGTGACACTTCCTTGGAACTCAAGCCCCATCGGGTTGCCAATGGCAATGGCAGGTTCTCCCACAACAATATTGTCGGAGTTCCCAAAGACGGCGGTCGGCAAATCGTTCGCATCTACCTTGACGACGGCAAGATCTGTAAACTCATCCTTACCGATGAGCTTGCCTTTGAGACTGCGTCCGTCCGAGAGAGAAACGATAATCTCCTTTGCACCACTGACAACATGGTTATTGGTGACAATATAGCCGTCTTTACGGAAAATGACGCCCGAGCCGACACCTTCGGTCTCTACGGGATTATTGAACCAATCTCGTGCAACCGCTTTGTTCGTGATCCCGACCACGGCGGGGCCAACTGCCTTTGCTGCACGCACGACAGGCGTATTCCGGGCCTCAGAGAGTCCAGAGGTATCTGCCGCCTGTATCGACTTCATTCCCCCGACACTGTTGTCGGCTGCCGTTCCCATGGAGCACCCGCCAAAGACAATGACGGACGTGGCGGCAAGCGCAGCTATGACTGCCACGCTCTTTCGGCGCCGCAAGACAGAACGGATATTCATAATAGCATCTCCTTTGTTATATAATCGTCGATACCCCGCCCTCCGGGAGACAGGCTTCGACATCAATCAGAACACCATGGCCAGAGAGAATTTCCTGCACAGTATCATGTGCGAGTGCGGGGCGGTTGTTCTCCTCGGAGAGGTGCGCCAGATAGACTTTGCGCGGGCGCTTCTTCATGCGCATGAGCGCCCACGCCGCTTCGTTATTGGCAAGATGACCTCTGTCTGAGAGAATCCTGCGCTTGAGCGTCCACGGATAGCCGCCGCGCCTGAGCATCTCCGGATCGTGGTTCGCCTCAAGGACGAGCACATCCGCCCCCTCGATCGCCGCCTGTACGCCGTCGGTCACGACGCCAAGATCCGTGGCAAGGGTAAAGCAGGAAGAGCCTTCAATGCGAAATCCGCAGGGTTCCGCGGCATCGTGAGAGATCGCAAACGGCTGAACGCGCACCTCGCCGATGGAAAAATCGCCCGTCACGACATGCATGTCATCGGCAAACGCCGCTCCTCCGTCGATATTCTCCAGCGTGCCCTGCGTAGCGAGAATGGGCAGACGGTATTGCTTGGACAGTGTCTTGAGCCCGCGCACATGATCGATGTGTTCATGGGTGACAAGCACCGCATCGATCGACTGCAAATCGACGCCATGCCGGTCAAGCCCTTTCTTAATCCGCGCCGCCGAGATGCCGGCATCGACGAGCAGACGCGTCCCGTCGAGCTCGACGTACACGGAGTTTCCCTTGCTCCCGCTTGCCAGTATGGATACCTGCAATCTACCGCCCCTCTCTCCCGCTCATGATATTCCGTTTGCCTGTAAAATGTCTGCAAAATTCATATGAGTAAATTTAGGACATGCTCTTGAGGTCGTCCCGCATCGCGGCGATGCGCGCCATAATTTCGTTCGAAAACGCATCCAGAGATTCTTTGCTCTTGCGGTCGCCTTGAAAGGAAATCGGCGCTCCGTACATGATGCGAAGCGCGGGGATTTTTCCGCCGTTCGCGAAAATTCGATGCGTGTTGAGGATCGCGACGGGGACGATGGGCGCGCCTGTCATTGCGGCAATCAGAGCGACGCCTGCCTCCGGCTTTTTGAGTTCGCCCGTCTTGCTGCGCGTGCCCTCGGGGAATAGTCCTAGGATGCGCTTTTCCTTGAGCACCTGAACGGCAGTTTTGATCGCGCCGCGATCCGACTCACCGCGTTTGACCGGAAACGCATGACAGCGGCGGATGATGCCGCCAAAAATGGGGTTCTCAAACAGTTCGATCTTTGCCATGTAGCTGACGGGGCGCTCGATTAGGCTTGCCATGAGCGGCGGATCGGCGTTGCTCGCATGGTTAGCCGCCAAGATGACCGCGCCTTCTGCGGGGATGTTCTCACGCCCATAGACCCGTGTTCGAAAAATGACATAAAAGATAAATCGAAAAAGATATTGGAAAAATCCGTATACCATATGCCCTCCTCGTCTATGCGCAGAGCGCAAGAATCCGAGCGGTCACTTCCTCGATCGACAGCCCGGTCGAATCTATGAGGATCGCGTCGTCGGCTTGACGCAGCGGGGAGATTTCGCGTTCGCTGTCCTGTTTGTCACGGGCGGCGATTTCTTTTTGCAGTTCGGCGAGGTCGACGTCGTATCCTTTTTCCTGCATCTCTTTATGGCGGCGGCGCGCCCGCTCCTCGACCGATGCGCTGAGGAACACCTTAACGTCCGCGTTGGGGAGGACGTTCGTCGCGATGTCGCGTCCGTCCATGACGACCTTTCCCGCGCCTGCCATCGCGCGCTGGAGGTCAACCATCTTGGCACGCACAGGGGCGAGCGCCGCAACGCGCGAAACGATCCCGGTCACCTCGGGCGTGCGAATCTCCCCCGTCACGTCGGCGCCGTCAACGGTGACGCGCGTCCCGCCGTCCGTACAGGAAAGGCGCACGTCAATATCCGCAGCCGCTCGGAGGATCGCCGCGTCCGTGACCTCCTCGCCGCTGCGGAGCGTTTTCCATGCGACGGCGCGGTACATCGCGCCCGTGTCGATATAGATATAGCCGAGCTGCTCCGCCACGCGCTTGGCGATGGTGCTCTTTCCTGCCCCCGCAGGTCCGTCGATGGCAATAATACTTTTCATAGAACTTCCCTCCTATGCTCCGGCGAGCCGGTCTAACTGCTCAAAAAATGCCGGATACGAAATCTGAACGCTGTCCGGTTCCTCGATCTCCGCACCGTCCGCCGCCGCGCCAAGGACGGCAAGCGACATCGCCATGCGATGATCGCTGCGGCTGTGCACGCGTGCTTTGCAAATCGGACGTTTCCCCCGGATGATCAGTCCGTCCTCCAGCTCCTCGATGCTGCCGGGCGCCATTTTCCCAAACTCGTCCGCGATCGCACGCAGACGATCCGTCTCCTTGACGCGCAGTTCTCCCGCGCCGGTGATCACGGTATCGCCCTCGGCAAATAATGCCGCGGCGGCGAGAATGGGGATCTCGTCGACGAGACGCGGCATGATTTCCGCGCCGACTCGTACGCCGTGCAGCTCCGCCGTCTCCACGGAAATGTCGGCAAGGGCTTCGCCGCCGCTCGTACGCTCATTTTTCACCGCAATATGTGCGCCCATCTGCGCAAGCACGTCCAAAATACCGGTGCGCGTCGGGTTGATGCCCACATTTTTGAGGAGAAGCCGACTGCCCTTGATGATGCTCCCGCCGACAAGGAAATACGCCGCCGAACTGATGTCCCCCGGCACCGTGATTTCCTCGGGCGCTATGTAATCCTCCTCCCGCGTGACCGGATATACGCGTGCCGTGCATCCTTCGCGCTCTACGCGAACGCCGAATCCCGCGAGCATCCGCTCGGTATGATCCCGCGAGACGAACGGCTCCGTCACGGACGTGGGCGCATCCGCATAGAGCCCCGCGAGGAGGATCGCGGATTTCACCTGCGCGCTGGCAACTGGACTGTCGTACGAAATGCCGCACAGTTTCTTTCCTGCGGGGACAATGCTGAGCGGCAGATTATTGTTGTCGTTCCTGCCGTAGATCCGCGCGCCCATTTGTCCGAGCGGCAAGAGGACGCGCCCCATCGGACGGCGCAAGAGCGACGCGTCTCCCGTAAACGTCAAGAAAAAGGGCTGCGGGGCGAGCAGTCCCATCATCAGCCGCAGCGTCGTTCCCGAGTTCCCGGCGTCGAGCACGGACGCCGGTTCGGAGAGTCCATGGAGACCGCACCCCGTCACAACGAGTTCGCCGTCCGCGGGAAACTCGACGCGGACGCCAAGCGCGCGCATCACGCCGACCGTCGACAGACAGTCCGCCGCATGGAGAAAGTTCTGGATGTGAACCGGCGTACGACCAAGCCCCGCGAGCATCACACTGCGGTGCGAAATCGATTTATCGCCCGGAATCACAAGTTCTCCCCTCCATCCGTGGACGGCGGGGGCAATGATCTTCATCTCCGACATAGATTTCACTCGCTTTCCGTATCGTCGGCGCTGTATTTCCCCGCAGCATAGCCCATGGAAAACGCTGCCTGCAAATTATAGCCGCCCGTGAAGCCGTCCACATCGACGACTTCCCCTGCAAAATAGAGCCCGCGCACGATTTTTGACACCATCGTACGCGGATCGATCTCGCGCGTCTCTACGCCGCCCGCCGTCACGATCGCCTCGGCGAGCGGGCGCGTCCCCGTGATCGTGAGCGGCAGTGCCTGCAATGTTTGCGCGAGGCGATTGCGCTCTTTTGCCGAAACCTGACCCGTCGTACGTTCCGGGGAAATCTGCGCGGCGCCGAGAACAATGTCGATGAGCCGCTTTGGCAGGAGATCGATCATGCCGTTGCACACCTGCTTGCGCTCGTATTTGGAAAAATCGCGTTCAATGCGCACGCGCAGCACCTCATAGCTCAGGGCGGGCTTGAGATTCAAGTACAGCGTCAGTGTATCCGCGCCCCCGTTCATCAGCTCTGCGGCACGTCTGCTGAGACGCAGGATGATCGGCCCCGTCACGCCAAAATGGGTGAACATCATCTCGCCGAACTCTTCCGCCTGTTTTTTCCCCGCACTGTAAAGAGCGGCACGGACGTTGCGCAGAGACAGTCCCTGAACGTCCCTCGTCCATCCTTCCGCCGTACAGAGCGGCACGAGCGCGGGAAATATGGGGACGATATGATGCCCTGCATCCCGTGCCATCGCATAGCCGTCGCCCGTCGATCCCGTCAGCGGATACGACGCGCCGCCGACCGCAAGGACGACGGCATCCGCCGCGACCGTATCGCCGCTCTCTAAACGGACGCCGCGAATCGCACCGTCCGTAACAACAAGCGCCCGCACGGGCGTATTTGTACGAATCTCCACATGCAGATCGTGCAGGCGGCGCATCATGGCGTCCACCACGTCCACGGCACGATCGCTCTGCGGGAATACCCGATTGCCGCGCTCCACTTTGAGCGGCACGCCGGCATTTTCAAAGAACGTCATAACGGCGGTGTTGTCAAATGCGCGAAGGGCGCTGTTCAAGAAGCGTCCGCTGCCCGGAATGTTCTTGATGATGTAAGCCGGATCATCCCCACTTGTGACGTTGCAGCGTCCCTTCCCCGTGATCATCATCTTGCGCCCCGCGCGCGGCATCTTCTCGAGGAGCAGCACACTGCCCCCATGCTCCGCCGCGGCTGCCGCCGCCATCATGCCCGCGGGTCCCGCCCCCACGACGACGATCCGTTTCACCGCACAGCCCCCCCGGACAGTACCTTCAGCTCCCGGATCTCCTCTGCGCTCAGCGGACGCGACGCGCCGCACGGGAGATCCTTCAGCGTCAGCATCGCAAAGCGCACACGGCGCAGACGGCACACGCGACATCCGACGGCGGCAAACATGCGGCGCACCTGTCTGTTGCGCCCCTCATGGATAACGATTTCAACGGTCGTAACCGTGTCGTCTGCGGCAAGAATACGCACGCGTGCGGGCGCGGTGATACCGTCCTCGAGCAGAATGCCGCCGCGCAGCAGCCGCAGTTTTTCCTGCGTCAGTCCCCCCTCGACCTCCGCGCGGTATACCTTGTCAATCTCATAGCGCGGATGCAGGAGCCCCTGCGTCATAGCGCCGTCGTTTGTGATGAGCAGCAGTCCCTCCGTATCGGCATCAAGGCGCCCTACAGGGTAAAGGCGTGTAGAAGTATGAGGCAGGAGGTCGAGCACGGTCTTGCGCCCGCGGTCGTCGCGTGCCGTGGAGAGATAGCCGACCGGCTTATTGAGCAGGAGATAGACGCGCTCCGTTTCTTTCTGCACGGGAATCCCGTCCACGGCGATTTCATGCCGCGCAGCGTCGTATTTGCGCCCGAGCTCCGTCACGCACACGCCGTTCACCGTCACGCGCCCCGCGCGAATCATCTCCTCGGCGCTGCGTCGCGAAGCGATCCCCGCATTGGCGAGTATTTTTTGCAAACGCTCTTCCATCATTCTCCTCTATCGAATACGCACTGAAGTCTCGCCCAAAAGCGTACTGAGCTCCGCCCGTACCTCGGGCGTGCCATCAATCCAATAAGTCTCGTCCAGTCTGCGCCATCGCCCGTCACTCTGCACGTAGACTGGATGATCTCCGGTGTGTGCGGCAAACACGTCCTTCATTTTCTCCCATAGTGCGGCGCGACCCGCATCTTGGGGCGGCGTCAGATAATACGACGTCCGATAATCGTCAATGCGCCAAATCTCGTCGGCAAGCAGTTTCGGCGTCTCACCTGCCGTATCGACGTGCCCCTGCATAACCACGACCCGATCCGGCTCCAAGTCGGATACATGGGCATAAAAGACACGCGGAAATACCGTGACCTCAAGCGTTCCTGTGAAATCCTCCAAATCCGCAAAGAGCATCGTGTCGCCCTTCTTCGTCGTAAAACGCTTCGTGCTCGTGAGGATGCCGCCGACGCGCATAAGCTGGCGATCCCGCTGCACTGCCGCGGCGATTTGCCCGATTGGCTGCAAATGCGAAAGCGTCTCTTGATAGTCCTCCAGCGGATGCCCCGTGATGTAAAATCCGGTTGCCTCCTTCTCCCAGGTCAAACGCTCGCGCGGCGTACAGAGCGGAACATCGTCGAAATCACCGATCTGCTGGACTTCTGCCATGGCGTCGTCGCCAAAGAGACCAATCTGGCCACTCAGTAAATCACGCTGCCTGCGTGCCGCATCCGTGACGGCGGCATTAAGTGACGCCAGGAGATGATTGCGATCAATTCCAAGGCTGTCAAATGCACCGCATTTGATGAGACTCTCGATCGCCCGTTTATTCAGTATTCGTAGATCGACACGCGTGCAGAAATCCACCAGAGAGCGAAAAGGCCCGCCCTCTTCGCGGACATGCTCCAGCACGGCAATCGCATTCTCGCCAACATTGCGGACCGCTGCAAGACCGAATCGTATTGCGCCGCTTTCGATACTGAATGTTGCCGCACTAGAATTGATGTCCGGCGGCAGTATCCTGATTTTCATCTGATGACAAAGCCGGATATAGACGGGAATTTTATCCGTCTTATCCATAATGCTCGTGAGGACGCCCGCCATGAACTCTACGGGGTAATGTGCTTTGAGATATGCTGTCTGCCATGCAAGGAGTCCGTAAGATGCACTGTGCGATTTATTAAACCCATAATCCGCAAAATGTGTCAGCAAATCAAAGATATGGTTCGCGAGGGGGGCGTCGATGCCGTTATTCGCACAACCAGCAAGAAAAGATTCCTTCTGAGCCATGAGGAGCTCATGCTTTTTCTTGCCCATAGCACGCCGCAGGAGATCCGCCTGACCGAGCGTAAATCCCGCGAGCACCTGTACGATCTGCATGACCTGCTCTTGATAGAGTACGACCCCGAACGTCTCCTTTAGGATCGGTTCGAGAAGTGGGTGCATGTAGACAACTTCTTTTTTTCCATGCAGTCCGTCGATGAAGTCCGTCACCATGCCGCTGCCGAGCGGTCCCGGGCGATAGAGCGCGACCGTCGGGATCAGATCGACGAATCCCTTCGGCTGCAGATCCTTGACAAGATTCGTCATACCCGCAGATTCCATCTGAAACACTGCGCCCGTATCGCCATCGCACAGCATTTGTGCAGTCAGATCATCTTCGAGTGGAATATTGTCGATATCAATGTCGATCCCGTGGGACGTGCGGATATTTTTAAGTGCATCTTCAATGATGCTCAACGTCCGCAGCCCTAAAAAATCCATCTTGAGCAGACCAAGTGCCTCGACATCGTCCTTATCAAATTCGGTGACAAGAGTTCCTTCAGATATCCATACGGGAACGTGATTGGTCAGCGGCTCCTTCGCGATCACAACGCCCGCCGCATGGATGGACGTATTGCGAGGCAGTCCCTCAATCTTGCGCGCAAGATCAATGACACGACGTACCGATTCATCCTCGTCATAGAGACGGCGAAAATCCGCGGATTCCTTTAGTGCGCGGTCAATAGTAATGTTAAGTTCGCTCGGCACAAGCTTTGTAATATTGGACACTTCTGAAAACGACATTTCCAGAACACGCCCAACATCGCGAATCGCCCCTTTTGCTCCCATCGTACCAAATGTAGCAATCTGTGCGACATGATCTTCCCCATAGCGCTCTTTGACATACGAAATCACTCTGCCGCGATTGATGTCGTCAAAATCGATATCGATATCCGGCATGGACACGCGTTCAGGATTCAGGAACCGCTCAAAAAGGAGCGCATATCGGAGCGGATCAATATTCGTAATCTCCAGCAAATACGCGACGATGCTTCCTGCCGCTGAGCCGCGCCCCGGACCTACGGCAACACCGTGTCCTCGTGCATAATTGATAAAATCCCAGACGATTAAGAAGTAACTGGCATATCCCATCCCGTGAATGACACCGAGCTCGTAGTCCAGACGCGAACGAATCTCATTAGTAATTTCCGAATAACGCTCCGGCAGCCGTTCTTCACAGAGTGTTCGTAAATACGCATCATCATCAGCAAATTTTTCTGGAATTGGGTAAAACGGCAGCTGCAATTCTCCAAAGGTAAAGTCTACACGGCACCGCGCGGCAATCTTTGCAGTGTTTTCAACAGCGCCCGGATAATCGTGAAAGAGCGCTGTCATCTCGGCTTCCGATTTCAGGTAGTAATCGGGTCCCGAGAACCGCATCCGATTGGGATCGTTGATCGTTCGCCCCGTCTGTACACAGAGGAGTATATCGTGAAACTCGCTGTCCTCTGCTCTCACATAGTGGATATCATTGGTCGCAACAAGTCCGATGTCGTGTTTTTTTGAAAGATCACGTAAGGCATGATTGACAGTCTTTTCCTCAGGGAGCCCATGATCCTGTAGCTCTAGAAAAAAATTGTCTCGACCGAATATATCCACATATTCGGCAAGAATCTCGTCAGTACGCTCCGGATCCCCGCGCAGGATGGATCGCGGAATCTCCCCTGCCACACAGGCAGACAACGCAATGATTCCTTCATGGTATTGACGAAGCAAATCTTTATCGACACGTGGCTTATAATAATATCCCTCGATATTTGCGAGGGATACAAGGCGAACGAGATTACGGTAGCCGATTTCATTCTCCGCAAGCAGGATGAGGTGATAATAGCGAACACCGTCCACCTCTGCACGTTCATGTCGTGACTGTGGCGCAACGTAGACCTCGCAGCCAATGATTGGATGAATCCCTTGTGCCATGGCTTCCTTATAGAAAGCAATGGCTCCATACATGACGCCGTGATCCGTGATGGCAATAGAGTCCATCCCCAGTTCTTTCGTCCGCTGCACCAACTCCTTGATGCGGCTTGCACCGTCAAGCAAGCTGTATTCCGTATGTACATGCAGATGGACAAACGACATGTATGTTTCCTCCTCTCATCTTTTGGATCCATTCCTATATGGACTGTTTTGCCCCTATGTCACAGAATTTCTTCCAAATCTCCACATATGCGTCTTCCAAAGCGTGCATATAAGACTGCATATCCATCAGTGGGGATCGCTTCATATTCGTCCGAAGCCCCGCGTGATATGCCTCAATTAGTTTTGGCGACTCCGCCAGTTGAACGGCGCGTCGTACATAATTGATATCGTTTTCTACGACGAGTTCACGTACACCGGCATTGGTTAAAATAGACGCGCCAAAACGTGCGCCGTGTGTACGACCGCGTATTGAGATCACGGGTACTCCCATGTAGAGTGCCTCACATGTGGTTAATCCGCCGTTGTATGGCGCCGTATCAAGTGCAATATCAATATCGCGATATTGTTCGAGATAATCTGGACTGTAGGGGCGCAGCTCGACACGCGTCATATCATAGCTGAGCAGTGACAGCCGTTTCTTTAGAAAATCCTTGCCGGCATCAATGCTGCAAATTTTTCCTTTTATGACAAGCCGCGAATCATGAACAGATTCTAAAATACCACGCCATAGTAGTAAGGTTTCATCCGTTACTTTGGCAAAATTGTTAAAGCTGCCAAAGGTCACATAGCCGTTTCTGCGCACAGGAGCTTCAAAGCCTGTCTCCGGCATCGGGCGAATTTCCTCCGGCGCATAACAAAGATGCGAATGTGGCATTCTTAGGATTTGTTCTGTAAAACCTGATTCCGCTGTGGTGTCTCCATAGGGAATACAAATTTCATCCGACAAGAAATAGTCTATAGTATCTACCCCTGTCGTATTTGTATAACCGATACCGGAGATCTGGATGGGTGCAGGACGATAGGCCATAATGGGCAGCGCGTTATCCTGAGAATGCCCGGAGAGATCAACAAGGATATCTATTCTATCTTCATTGATAAGACGTGCGGCTGTCCGTGGGGATCTGCTGCGTAAATCACGCCAGGTCACGCGCCGTGAACGCAAACGATCCGTAACTGCATCGTTCCGCCCCGTCGCATAGCAAAAAACCATGAACTGCTCTCCGTCAAAATGGCGCAGCAGCGGCGTTAAAAAATATGCGACCGCATGCTCACGAAAATCCGGTGAGATGTAGCCTATCCGGAGCTTTCGATGCTCTGTAGGCAATGCATTTTCATGTGTGTAAGATGTCACAGCAACCATATCGTTATAGAGCTCTGCTTTTTGCCGACCTTCGCGCGCTCCGAGATAACGATAGTTCCGCATAAACAAGTATTTACTGTAGAGTTCCGCCTCTTCACTCGGCTCCTTAGCAAGGCGGCTGGACATCAGCAACTCATGAGCTGCACCTTTTGCCTCTCCGCCAAGATAGAACGCATCCGCAAGCCAGCCGCGCGCACGCCGAAGCATTTGATAATATATGCTGTAGGCAGGATCGTCTTCACCAAGAATTTTTGCTTTGTAGGAAAGCTCTTCAATTAGATCAGCCAGCAGAGAGATTTCGTCCCCAAGGCGAAATTCGAGTGCGGCAAGCCCTGCCCGTACCATGCGGGCACGCGGATGGCGAGGTGACACGCGGAGTACTTGCTCTGCAAGTTGCTGTGCCTCTTCAATACTGCCACTATAGAGCGCTGCCTCTGCATTGACCGCCACAGCATCGACATCCCCTTCTGCAAGTTTGTCGACTTCCTGAGCGCAGGCACGCATCCCCCTCAAATCGCCGTCTGCAGAAAATTTTGCAGCCAGTTTGAGCCAATTCATCTTTTCTTCGGCTTTGTGTTCATTCTGCGGAGGCTGCTCTTGCATGTAGGAAGCCCTCCTTTCTTTAGATTTTACACTTCGGGGTTCAATTCAGAGCCGTATTCTCGGAGGAATATCTTTTGATAGCGTTTGTAATCAGGTGAAAGCGGCTTTTCCTGCGGACAGTGGATACACCAAAAATTTTGTTCTTGATTTGGCACCACTGACTTAAAATCATGCCGACGAACTTCCATGCACATAGACGTATCATAAAAATGCCATCCTGTAAATAAATCGTCCCGCCAACGTATATCATACTGCATAGCAATGAGAAGCCCATCCACTGCTTCCACCTCAATATGGTCTCCATCCGGTTCCATACAATGAGAATCCACAACACTTTCGGATTCACAATGATGCAAAACCCTGCCATAGGTACGCAGACCATCCCACCAAACACCGGAATGCGGCAAACTACGGCACCCGATCATGCCGATAAGCGCAGTCTCCTCGTCCCGGAAGAGGGAAAAAAGATCCTGAATGAGATTCTTATTGACTACGAGCACATCCTGATGCAGGTACACCTTATATCGCGCATTTGTTTTGCGCGCGCCCTCGTTATAGCCTGAACACATTGATGATGCCCCGCGTACGGGAATATATTCGACCGATATGCCGTGCGGAACATGCAATGATTTTAAGTACAGCAGGCATTCACCATACATATCCTCATCGTTGACGCAGGAAATAAAGGCAACCTTATTGCGATCAAGTTCGGGCATATAAAATCCCTTCGTTTCCATGTTCAGCTTCCTTTTGGAGTGCCGCAAAAACTCTGCGCATCGAAGGATCAAACGCTTCTCTCGCACTATATGCAAGCATTCGAATGATAAAATCCTGCCGCCTGAAAGAATGTACAAGCAGCCGTCGGTAGAACGCCTCCTGATGCATAACGGTTTCTTGAATAAATGAAGCGAGATAATCCGAAAAAATATTCAAAGTCTCTACCTTGAACCACAGTGTTCGGATAGATTCCGGGCAGTCTACTTCATACTCGATGCGATGAATCAGCCGTGATAACTCCTGACGATCCGCCCCTGTATACATGGATTTAAGCAAGGAGAGTTCCGGCATAGAACGATCAGCACGAACAAGGTAAAATTCCGTCTCAAGATCCTTGTGTTCATTTTCAAAGCCCGCCGCAACAAGATGATCGATCAATTCGCCGGAAGCCTCACGAAGCTGTCTTCGAACGCAAACATTCTTATAAAAGGACGCGTAAAGCAGATTTTCAAACTCGGGTCGTGCAAAAAGACGTGAGACAACACCGTAATAATGTCCCTCCATGAGTTTCTGTAATACAGACCAATGTCGAATGTTGCGAAAACTTGTGAGTAAGGCTCCCGTTTCTTTCAAAAATGTAGAAAACCCCGCCGCTATGTCCTGAGGATTAGCAGCACACTCCAATGTGAGATCTGAGATGATGTAGTCAAAATAATTTCGTGTATATGGTAATGGAACAGAAAGATAGTCAAGAAATTCCCAATGAATTCCTTCAGGAAAAACGGATATTTCTTGATCCAATTCGGCGGTCACAGCATATAGTTCCGCTTGGGGAAACATCTCTTTTAGTTTAGTTAAGTAAGAGAGACTCTCCACGACAAGAATTTTCAGAGGCATCATGCCCGGGTGTAAGAACGAGAGAAGTTCAGGACGGATCTTCTCTGCCACAAACACATCTCCTTCCTAAACTGACAAATAAAAAAACATGTCATATTGACATACTTTCCCATTATACCATAATCTCCAAGGAAGTTGTATATCTGGTGGAATTTACACTCAAATTCCACCGATGAGCGGCAGTGCATAGATCGCGGGCATCTCATAGGGATGTACGGCACGGATGACGGCAACCGTCTCCTCCATGCGTTGCGCCGCAACACATAGTTCCACCTTCAACTCGGGCGCTTCGCATATCTCTCCGACCGTCCCCGCATACGGGTGCGCCCCCTCGAGCGGGCGCCACGTTCCTGTCACGCGGCTATACGCAAAACAGGAATCGTAATCGCCCATATGCCCGGCATCTACGGACTGCAGAGCCGTACGAAGCGCAGGAAGATGCGTCTCGGGAATGAAAATTTCCAGTTTGACATATTCCGAATGATTACACACGCTATTCACTCCGATATTTTTAGTCGATATTGAGACCGATATCGCTGCGCAACTGAATCGCCTCGGCAATATGTTTCGCCGCGATCTCCTGTGCGCCGTCTAGATCTGCGATCGTACGGGCAACCTTGATGATACGGTCGTGCGAGCGTGCCGAAAGATTGATCCGGTGAAACGCCGCTTCTAAAATGCCCTCGGCATCCGATTGCAGCCGGCAGTATTTTTTGATCATGCTGTGATTCATCTGCGCGTTGCAAAACAGATCGTATGACTTCAGCCGCACACGCTGCGCTTCCCGTGCGGCAACGACGCGGGCTCTTATCGCCGCCGAGGACTCCGCGCGCTGCGTCGTATGCAGGTCGTTGTAATCCACACGCGACACGCGGATGTGAATATCGATGCGGTCAAGCAACGGCCCCGAGATTTTGCGCGTGTACCGCTTGATCTCCCCTGCACTGCATTCACAAACATGGTTCTTATCTCCATAATATCCGCATGGACACGGATTCATCGCGGCTACCAAAATGATACTAGAGGGAAACGTCAGTGTTGCGTTGGCACGCGACACCGTAATCTGGCGATCCTCAATCGGCTCGCGCATCACCTCAAGCGTCTTCTTGCTGAACTCCGGCAGCTCATCGAGAAAGAGTACGCCGTGATGCGCGAGCGTCACCTCGCCCGGACGCGGAATGCTCCCGCCGCCGATCATCGCCACCGTCGAGGATGTATGATGTGGACTGCGGAAGGGCCGCGTGGTCACAAGCCCCGTATCCTTGCCGAGCAGTCCTGAGATGCTGTAAATCTTCGTAATCTCGATGGCTTCTTCCTTCGTCAGCTCCGGAAGAATCGAAGGCATCCGGCGTGCCAGCATCGTCTTGCCCGAGCCGGGCACACCGACCATCAGAACATTATGCCCTCCCGCCGCTGCAATTTCAAGCGCACGTTTCGCCTGATACTGTCCCTGCACATCCGCGAAGTCATCCGAGAAAACGGCGTCCTTTTTCTGTTCTGTAGCTTGTGGCACAGCAGGAGTCAGCACCTCTGTGCCAGTCAGATGACGCACAAGCTGTGCCAGATTCTCGACCGCATAGACCTTCAGCCCGTCAATCAGGAGTGCCTCGTCTGCATTGGAGGGAGCAACATAGAACTCCATCAACCCATGCTCCCGTGCCGTAATCGCCATCGGAAGAATGCCGCTGATCGGTCGGCAGTTTCCATCGAGGGAAAGCTCCGCAGAGAAGAGCGCACTCTGCACCGCCGCCTCGGGAATCATACCGTAGGATGCGAGGAGTCCGACGGCAATCGGCAGATCAAGCCCGGAGCTGTCCTTTCGCACATCGGCAGGTGCAAGATTGACCGTCACTCGCTCCTGCCGCAGCTGAATGCCGGAGTTACGGATTGCCGTGCGCACACGTTCCTTCGACTCCTTCACCGACGTATCGGGAAGCCCGACCAGCTCAAAGCCCGGCAGCCCCGGCGACACATCCACCTCAACGTCGATAATCCGTCCATCTATCCCGAGGGTCGTCGCACCATAGGTCTTTGCAAACAACGGCCTTCCCTCCTACGTTTCAAATATAAGAAAATTATAACACAAGATAGGGGAAGTTGCCTAATGATTCTTTGCAAAAGAAAAGAGATTCCAGGCGCTAAGTGGAGCGAATGGAATCTCTGTGGTGAGAAATCTTAGTAAAATACTGATAATAAAGTTCAACCTTGCTATTTGAACGCTCTACTACTCCCACTGGAGAATTTTCCACAGAAAATTAAGCGATTAAAATAATAGCTATTTTTCGATAGGAAAGTAGTCTGCCGGAACGGGGGCAAGGATGCCAACGAAAATGAAGTCCTCTGTGCCTGTGTTCTTCATGCCGTGGCACATCCCCTTTGCAGAGACGATGACATCCCCCTTTTCGATAGGGCGTTCCTCGCCGATTGCTGGATAGAAAACGCCCTCACCTTGAATGCAGATCCAGATATCGTCCGCTTTGGCGTGTCCGTGCGGCTTGATTGTTTGCCCCGGCTTTAGCACCCAAACAACCCCGCTCGTCGACTCCGTCGCGTAGATCGGTGTGCGCGTCGCGACATCGCCCGATTTCGCCACTTCGGCGAGACGATAACGGCGTGTCTCGAAATCGTTTGTAATCGCCTTGCTCATCACGTTTTCTCCTCTCGTACAATCATTGGTTGAAATATTCCATGTTATTATAATTCGCCATATACCCTGTTCCTCTCATATCTACAATATCGCGTTGTTTCTTCCTCTTATTGTAATCTTTCGGAGCGTTAATTGCAAGAGCAAGTTGAACAGCAAGTTTATTAAGAAACATTATCAACAGTGTATACTTCATCCAAGAAAGTACTAAACAGTTCTGCCGGTGTTTGATAGCCGAGGGCTCGACGAGGGCGGCTGTTTATCTCATCCGCTATGTTCAGGATGTCCTCGTCACGGTATCCGTCGATGTCCGTTCCTTTGGGGATATATTGGCGGAGGATGCCGTTGTGACGCTCGTTCTGGGGGCGTTCCCATGAGCTGTAGGGGTGAGCGAAGTATACCTTTGTGCCGAGGCTCTCGAGCTGCGTGAACGTCTCGAACTCTGTTCCGTTGTCAACGGTAATCGTCTTGAACACCTGGCTGAAACGTGCCTCTCCATATTCCGCTTTCAAATGGGCGATGGCTTCTTCGATACCGGCACACGTGCGCCCCGAAATGCGGATTGCGATGTAGTCCTGTATCACCTTTTCCACAGCGGTAAATACGGCCGCGCCGCGCCCTTTTCGCGGTCCGACAACGGTGTCGGCTTCCCAGTGTCCGATTTCCGTGCCTTCGTCCACAATGGCAGGACGATCCTCTATGCTGCGCCCTTTCAGGCGCTTGTTCTTGCGGTTTCGCAAGCGCTTGCGCTTTCGTCCGAGCGCTTGCGGGACATCGAACAGCGTCAACGGAATCCTGCCCGCCCACAGCATATTGTAAAGCGTCTTGGTGCATGGGATGCCTTCCTCGTCGAACCGTTTGTTCGCCCTGGCATCCCCGACGCACATATCGATCGACCACTTGTCCTTGCGTATTTTTTCGGTCATCCAACGCAGGAACGGAGCACAGACTTCGCCGTCAACCTTGTACGGTCGTTTGGAACTCTTTCGATGCGCGAGGTAAGCCTGCTGCCCGCGTTTTGCCGTATATTGCTGAGACCGCCCGCGAGCAGATCGGCGTTCAGGCGTCCCACGTCTAAGCTCATAGTGGATCGTTGTGTGCGAGCATCCAACCCGTGCGGCTATGGCGCGAAGCGAGAATCCCTCGCGGTGAAGTGCCTGTATTTGCCCTCTTTCATCAAGAGTAAGGTGCTTTCCCGATTTACGAACGACCTCCGTTGTGGTAGAATGGGTGTGATCCATAGTGATTGCTCCTTTGCTGATGTTTTGTAGCAGAACCATTATAGCACGGGAAGTCACTATGGATTTTGTTTAGCTGTTCAACTTCATTTTACAACGAACAAACGTTCCATATCCACTCAAATGTCGCGTATAAAAAATTGTTACATGAGGACAAAATAGTCTACGTACAACAATCAGATTTTCATAGGATAGGACAGTTTGTGAAAAACAGAGACTTCCCTCTTAATGCATCAAATAAAGAGACACAAGTATGGGCATCTGGGCGTTTTCCCATATTCGTATCCCCTTGTTGTTTATTTACGGCGTTCATTCCGGTGCTTTTTCCAGTAGCATGAGATATCGCTCGAAAATGCGTCGCAGTATTTTTTTCACAGCCTGAAGACCTTGTGCACCAGTACAAGTAGTCTGGTTCCCCCCAACGCGTTCTCACGCCCATTAATGAGAAACCATCAAAATCCCCAATCTATCTTGATCTGCTCAATCCCCCTTCTACTTGTATGCTCCAATTCATACACAGAACACTCCTCTACATGCTCAGAAACCGAGCAAGATTCTCCTCCCATTTCTGCTGGAATATTTTCGCGACCTCTAGGTGTTTCCCACACACAACCATTGGTATCTTCCCGCAATTACCGTGGGTGGACAGATGGGAACGAACGGATGGTATTTAGAAATGAGCTCTCGACACGGTTTCCGAAGCAAAAGGCAGAACTCTATCTGGGGCTTGATATCGGCGCGGTCTACGGCTATGGCACGGAGGTCTACAATGGGCACGTGATTGCGGGCACGGTACTCGGGCTGCCCGGCGCGATGGATGCCCTCTCCTATGACGTATTCGCCGCCGCACCCATACAAAAACCCGAGAGTTTCCGTACGCTGGATGTGACGTATGGATTCTCCCTCGGGGTGAAGTTCTAGAAAAAGTTATTCTCCAACACCAATCTCAATCCCGCCCTTGAAAACAACGACCACCTCGCCATCCTTCTTGACCTCAATGTGATCGAGCAGCCCGCCCCATAGCTCCTCATCAAACGCAACCTGCTCCCCGTCGATACCACATACCGCTTGAATCATGCCCTCCAAGTTGTTTCTCTTACTCTCCCTCTCGGCAATTCGCTCGTCCAAACTCGCCAGATGCCCCTGCTTTTCCACATAGAGTCTACGAATCTCATTTTCCTGCTTCAAATACGCCGTCTGATCTTGTGCCACCCGTGCATTCTCACGAATCAGGTTTTCTAGCTGTTCTGTCAAAACACGAAGTTCCTGCTCTGCCCTATCGTGTTCCTCGATCAGTTCCTCCGTCCGGCAAATGCCGTCAATCAGAGACCGAAGTTCCACAATCACATTCTCTTTGACTTCTACCAAGGAGTTCAGAGCCTTGACAAAAATTCGTTTGATTTCCTCTTCTGTGAGATGCCTCGTGCTGCACGGTTTCCCTTTGTGGGCATATTTCTTGTTGCAGCGATAGATGACTCTGCGGTATTTGTCGGTCGAGTGCCAGACCTTCGCGCCATACCAACCTCCGCAGCAGCCGCATTTGATTTTGTTCGAGAAGATGCTCACGCTGCTGTGCTTACTGCCGTTTTCCCGCGCCTTAATTTCTGTCTGCACAAAATCGAACAAGTCCGGCGGGATAATCGCCTCGTGATGTTCCTCCACATAATACTGCGGAATCTCACCCGTATTCTTCCGTCTCGTCTTATCGAGGAAGTCCGCCGTATACTCTTTCTGGATCAGCGCATCGCCACGATACTTCTCGTTGGTGAGGATGGAGCGCACTGTGGAAATGTACCACTTGTCCTTTCCCGATGGGGATTTGAGGCCGCGCTTCTCCAGTTCCTTGGTAATCGCATAGAAGGATCGCCCGCCAAGGAAGAGTTTGTAGATGAGCTTGACCACTTTCGCCTGTTCCTCGTTGATTTTGAAATCCTTGTCATAGCCGAGAAACGCGCTGTAGCCCACACTGGTCTTGCCCTCGGCGAACTGCTTGCGCTTGCCCCATGTGGTGTTTTCCGAGATGCTGCGGCTCTCCTCCTGAGCCAGGCTGGACATAATCGTTATAAGGAGTTCTCCGCGTGTGTCGAACGTCCAGATGTTCTCTTTTTCAAAGTAAATCTCTACGCCGTTTTCCTTGAGCTTTCGGACGTTCTGCAGCGAATCCACAGTGTTCCGCGCAAAACGGCTGACGGACTTTGTAATGATAAGATCAATCTTGCCTGCAAGGGCATCCTCGATCATCTGGTTGAAGCCGTCACGCTTCTTTGTGTTGGTGCCGCTGATTCCCTCGTCCGAATACATGCCGACGAAATCCCAGTCTGCACGGCTTTCGATGTAGTTCTTGTAATGCGCCATCTGCATTTCGTAACTGGAAGCCTGTTCTTCATGATCGGTCGAAACTCTGGCATACCCCGCCGTTCTGCGCTGCCTTGGTTCTGCCGTAACCTCAGAACGAAAGATTTTAGGGCTTGCTGGGATGACTCTTACTGTCTTTGCCATCGGTATGCGCCTCCTTCTTTGAGTTGAAATATGACCTCATCGTCGGATATGGTGATCCGCTCGACGTTCTGCACAATCTGCCCTTCGCAGGAGTCGCCGAAGAAGGATGCCGCAGCGTCCCTTAGCTCGGATTCGGGCAATCTTCTCAGTTGGCATTTTGTGCGTGGCTGACTGCACGCCCACACCTTATTTCCCTTCGTCCAAGTGTCACGCTCACATTTGCTGCCGCAGGAGGCGCAGTACACTTTGTTGGTGAAGGGATTGCTGCCGCGCTGCCCGTTATAGATGCGGGCAGTCTTTTTTATGCGGCCATTTGTTAGGTGAAACTCTACGCAATCAGCGTGAATCACAATTTTTGAGACTTTGCGTCTGAGTTCTGTGGCATCGAAATTGTTCTTCTCCATGACGGCTCTGACCGCAGCCACAAGCTCCTCCTCCTTGATCGGACGACTGTCACAGGATTCTCTGCCTTTCCGCTCTCTTGTGTTGCAGCCCCATCGTCTGTACTTCCCTGCAGTTCTTCTGCTGAAGCCGCCTCCGCAGCATCCGCATTTCACCATTCCGGAAAATGGAAGAAGAACAGGATTCCGATTCACAGCCCGTTCGGCCCTCAGTTTTCGCATCTCCTGTGCCTTGTCGAAATCTGCCTTTGACACTAGAGGCTCGAACACTCCATCCACAAGATACATTGGAAGTTCACCTTTATTCCGTTTGCGGACACGACCCTCGTTGATGTAGTTCTTCTGCAGTGCCATCGTGCCCGTATAGGAGATGTTGGAGAGAATATCCTTTACTGTGGTCTGCTCGATTGGTCTCCCCTGCCGCCCCGTGATTCCACGTCCCGCGAGACTCTTCGCGATGGCGTAGGCAGATTCCCCGGCAAGGTATCTGCGGTAAATTTCCTTGACGATCTTGCCCTCAGCAGGGATAATGCGAAACATCTCACCGTCCCATTGGTAGCCGTACGGTGCTTTATGCCCGTTCGGAATCCCCTCTGCGAACCGTCGCCGCACGCCCCACCGAATGTTGTCGCCGATGCTTCTGCTCTCTTCCTGTGCAAAAGATGCGAGCAGCGTCAAGAGGAGTTCTCCGTCTTCGGATGTGGAATCAATGTTCTCGCGCTCGAAGCGGACGGCGATCCCCTTCTCTTTCAACTGTCGGACGGTATGAAGGCAATCCACGGTGTCACGGGCAAAACGGCTGATGCTTTTGACGAGTACCAGATCAATCTTCCCGGCATCGCAGTCCGCAATGAGCCGCTTGAACTCCGTCCGATGCGTGGTACTCGTGCCTGTGATACCTTCATCTGCGTACACGCCGGCGTATTCCCATGTGGGATTCTTCTGGATGAGAGTGCTGTAGTGACTGACCTGCGCCGCAAGAGAGTGGTGAAGCGTATCCACAGAAACACGGGCGTATGCCGCCACACGCAGCTTCGGCTTGAGCGTGGTATTTTGAGGTTTGAGCTTATGAATCTTCAAGGCAATCCCTCCTTTCCACTCCCATATTCCCGTACTATCCGCACGATAGCAAGTCAATATCTGAAAATAGAAGCCCGATGACGGGACGATATTTCTCGCGCATTTTCGCTTCAAACGCAAGATACTCGTCCTCTGACAAAAGCCCGCTCTGAAGCATTTTCCATGAAGCACGCATTACCATCTGATACGTCATTTCCCGTATGCCTTCTTCCCTCGTCATTTCATTCCATCTCCCTTCATGGTACAGCAGACAAAAACGTCTCTTGTGGTCACCTTTTCGGGCAAAAAAATAACCCGACGATAATTCGCCGGGCGTTGAAGTTGTTATGTATCCTACTGATTTTTAAGGCTGTGCATCATGTCCTGCAATTTCTGTGGGACGGGAAGCCCCATCCGTGCTGCGTTCTCGATGATCGAGATCCCCTCATTCGAGATGTAGAAGAAGATTACGGCAGAGCGCAGGACGCATCCGCTCCCGATGATGTGGGTATCGAGGACATTCGCCACGCCCACAAGGGTAAAGATGCAGACCTTCTTGCAGATCCCCTTGAAGCCTATCGCACTGGACAGTTTCTTTTCCACAATCGCACGGAGAACTCCCGTGATGTAGTCCGTTGCCACAAACACAACGAGGGCATAGAGCAGATCGTCGAAGCTGCCAAGGAACTCACCGACCACGATGCCAATGCCCGCCGCATACAGACGTATTGTCAAAATCTGATCCATATCAGACCCCTCCTGCCTTTTTCCATTTATTGAGATTGCTCATCCTGCGCAGACGGTAGTTGTAGCATCCGCGCATCAGTTCCGTAAGCTGACCGTCTTCCCATAAATATAAGGGCGATCCCGTGCTGACCAGGCATTTCCCCTGCCCCAGAGGGCAGAGACTTGTGCGGGCAGTCGGATTCGTTTCCAGTTCCATGAGCAGCTCGTCCTTTGCACTGTAAATCTTTGAAATATACTTTTTCCCGGAGATAAGGTAATCCAGATTTGCGGGAAAGCGCATATACATTCCGTCATGGAGCGGATAGCGGACACTGTAATCCTGTGCGCTCCATCTGCTTTCCGAAGTATGGGATTCCCCTGTAACAGAGTCTTTTGACGTTGTTTTGGTTTTCTCCATCCAAGGTTCCATGTTCTGACCGTCGAAGAACACATAACGGTCGGTGCTGACATGGCTTCCGTCTCCCCCATGCTCTGATATGGAGTGCCATATCATCACTTTGAAGTTCCCAGCTTTATCCACCCGCCCGCCTTCTGTTTGACAGCTATAGAGGTCAGTGGGACCGGATACGGCGGGAGCACCAAACATCTGCACAAGATCGTATGCGGCAATAATCTCTCCGTTGCGTTTGACAGAGAGAACACTGTCACGCTGATCTGCCCCAATGAGCGGGAACACGAGAACATTCACAGCTTCGAGGGTATAAAGATTCCCTTGCTCATCCATTTCGGCATCGAGCATTCCATAGCCTGTAACATACGCGAAGTAGCGATTGCTGTTGACCATCCATATATCCTCTTTGGAAAAGCCGAGCGGATGAATTTTTCCTTTTGCATAGTACGAATGGAGCATCTGGTTTTTTTGATCCTTCCACTTTATTTGGAGGAGCGGTATGCCGGAAAGGACATTCGTCGGAATGTAGCTGTTGCCGCCCTCGGATTCATGCCCGTAGACGCAGCGACCGTCCGTCCAGACCCACTCTCCCTCACGAACCGTTCGATTCCCTATGCAGGTAAGCCACGATCCGTCAGCAAGCACCTTATTCCCGCGCACAGCTTTCACCATCGCCCTGTGCATACACATCACGCTCCCACGATAACGGCGATACCGCCCTTTGAAATCTGTACCCACACTAGACTGCCGTCTGACGTATTGCAGTCCACTGCCGCACGAAATGGATACGACCGCTCGCCGATATGAACACGTCCATTCTGAATCCTGCCGCGCTGTGCCTGTGATTCACCCGTCCGTGCGTTCTTTATCCCCGCCCGTATTGCTGCCGCAAGTCCAAGAATGCCATTCATCCGTACCACCTCACCATCTTGATTGTCTGCCGCAAAAGGCGCGGCGTGAGTTCCACTGTGTTTGACTGCAAGAAATACTCATGTCCCTCGAATCGGATGCGCTCGGTAAAATCGACGACGTGGTCAATGTCGGAAACGCCGCAACGAATCCGTGCGCGAATCTCCACCGTAACAGTCTCCTGTGTCCTGCGGTTCAGCCATTCGATTTCCCGCGTCAGTGCCCGTAAATACTCCGTACCCACAACGGGAAATTCTGTGTCGATGAGCGAGGAATATGGGAGTTCCCCATTTCCCCTGTACTGTGCGCCGAGACTGAGGTTCGACTGCTCTATCGTGAACTGACTCGCCTTGCCGCCGGGCTTTCCCTGCGACAAACTACTCCCCTCCAATGCGCCATCGACATAAACCGTGGTTGCGTACCATCCATAACCGAGCGGTGCATGATAGGTGATGCGCTCCGTGCCCTTCTCTCTGTTCCAGTCCTCCCAATCGTATTCTGTGTGTTTCTTCCCGTCATTGACCGCCTCGGTGGTACGCTCCCACTCCTTGAAGAGATACACGTCACGCCCTGTGGAGGCGTATGCGTAATCCGTGCGGCTTGTCGAGCCGTCCACATTGTGTGTGCGTTTTTCGGCAAGATACTCCCCGTCATAGGAATAGGTGCTGTAGCCGTTCTCATTTGTCTCGCGAACGAGGAAACCATTATAGTAAGTGCGGCTGATCTCTTTGAATGAAATCGTGCCAGTGAAAGGGATAGGTGCAGTATCCTCCTCGTTGTGCGCTCCACTTTCAAGATTGTTATTCGCGCTGTGCCAGACAGAGCGCACGAGTTTCCGTTCGATAGTCGGCTGCGCGTGCGGCCAGTGCGTGATGTCGACAACGGATTCCTCCATCCCGCGCTGAATGATATGGAGCGTGTCGCCCCGTATGAACACATTGATCTGCCGCTGCGGCAGTTTTGCCGTCCATCCGAACAGTGCGGAGATAAAATCATGGTAGGTCATGCCGCTGCCCTCAAAGTTCTGCGACGGCGTGAAATCATCGGTCAGACGATGCAGCCGAAGCCCAAGTGCCGCCGCGATCTCCGCAGCATAGCGCGACACCTTCGCCCGCTCGACGTAGATATGGACGGACGTGTAGAGGAGCGTGTCCTTACTGTACGTTCCCTTGACGGACTGCACGATGCCACGCTGACTCGTTTCCTCCACGAGAAAACGGAAGGCATAATCCAACACGCGCCCCTGAACGCTGTCGCCGATGGAAAGCGGCTGGACGGTTTCGAGTTGGATATTGTCGGAAAGCGTAAGCTCGCCGAGTGTCACGGAGAAGGAGCGAATCCCCCGCTCCTTGAACTCTGCGTAGGTAAGCGTATGAGGAATCTCGATTTTCGTGTCTGCAAGAATCCGTGACTGCTTGACGAGAGTCCGCTTCGTATCTACGAGAACTGTACCACAGTGACCAACGCGCCGCTCGGTGTCGCCCGTTACCGTGATTTTCTTGACGATCCGAATGTCACGCAGGGTATCTGCACGCATGGCGATGGATGTGTTGAGACGGCGCGACGTATCTCCGCTCACCTGCACGGGCTGACGGAATACGGGAATCACCGTGGCGTATATGACTGGTTTTAGGTGAACGCGCCCGAACGGCAGCCATGCGATGCAGACGGCGGGTTTCAGCTTGATGCTCATGTTCCCGCTCTCCATCCGAACTGCCGCCCCGTGAGTTCTTCAATCGTCATGGAGACAGTGCGCGTGTCCATCACAACTGATGTTGGATTCTGTTCGGCGATATGTCTACCGTGTTCCGTGACAGTCCCTCCGCTCTTTTCAATCGCCGTCAAAGCGCACAGTCCTTCTGCCGTGCGGTAGGCAGGATTTCCGATAAGAGAAATCCCCGTCACACGCGAATCCACTCCGTACTGCGTGGATAGGGCGGCAACATCCACAGATTGCAGAATCTCCTGATTCGCAGCCGTCGCCTCATAATTCCCGTCCCCACAGTCGATCATGTTCGTCTGTGTTGCCTTTACAGGCAGCATGATGACCTGCTCCCGTGGGCTGATCTCTTCATCCGAGAGGATGAGATTTGAGATAAGGACGTCCTCTGTTCTGCTGTAAAGCGTTATGGTCTTTTCACTGGAACTGTAGGCGTACCAAAAAGAGCAGTCCTGCTTGTTATAAACCTCACGTTCGTTCAGGATTGCCCGAAAGATACCGTCATTGTTCTGCCCCGGTTTGACATGAAACCACAAGGTATTGACTGCATTTACACGAATGCTGTCGGAAGTTGCAATGGTATCGTTATTGTTGTTTCCCTTCATGCGCCACCTGCTCCAGGACGTTTCCGCGCTAACGATGATGTAGCCACCAATTGCAAGGGTAAGTTTGGCACGGTCTGCATTCTCCGGTGCTTTGAAGTACAGATCCAGTTTCCCGTAAAGCTCTGCAGGGAATTCTGAAATCGTCAGCCCTTTGTCACTGGTCGGCTGCCAGAAGGATATGCCTGTTTTGCTGTACTGCTCCCCTGTTACCGTCGTGCCACCACCAACTGAGAGCAGCTCCGCATAGCCCGGATTGATGTATTTGAACGCCATACAAACCTCCTCAGTCCGACACAAGCAGCCCCTCTGCCTGAATGTCTACGCTCGTATCCTGCTGCGGCTGTTCATCTGCACTGCTGAGTGCCTTGACCCAGAAAATCGTATTCTTATCAGCAACATTGGATAATGAGATACTGTCTTTCCACTCGGCGGACTCCAATACCGTTTCGGCAGTGTATCCGTTATGCAGAGCGATCTTCCACTTGTTCGCATGAGCACCGACAAACTTGATCGTCAGTTCCCCGTCGATGTGGAAGCCGCTCTCGCACCGCACGGCACATTTGACGGCGTTCTGCTCGCCCTTGCCCGCATCGAGCAGGACGGAGATGGGCGCAAGTTCCGTGCCGGAGCTGACCTCCGTCCCGTCCTTGCCGCCCACGGTCGGATTGTTCATATAGATATGCAGCAGTTCTGCCATTGTCACACCCTCCAAAATTCCAGAGACAGTTTATATACCTTCGGGAAATGCGCCATATACTCGTAGGATTTCACCACAACACGCATAGAGGGCAGGATGTTCCCGCCCTCGTCCGTTACGGACACCATTGTACGGCTGTCCCAGTAGCCCTTGATTTTCTCCCAATCGGCGGCAGTCACAACAACGGCGCAGGAAATGCGGTCGCCCTCTGCAATATGCCCGAAATCCTGCACGACCGCTCCGCCGACAATTTCCAAAAGCTGTTGACGGTCGTCGGGAATGGTCTGCCAGTTTTCAACGGATAATGTCCGCACCTCACCAATGTGAATATGAATTGGAATCACCTCCAAGGGCATTTTCAACAGCGGGACGGATACGGTCGGCGACGTGATCGGCGAGCATACGCATCCCCTCGTTGTCCTCCGTGACGGCGTTCTCGATTTGCACCTGTATGTGGATCTGTCGATTGTCCGTCATGGATGGCGATGTCTGAGTATCAGCCCGTGAGGGAGGGGAATTCTGTCCCCCACTTGAAACAATATGCGCCTGTTGCCCCAATCCTGCCATCATTTCCGAGTATGAGAACTCCTGCCCATTGACACGGATGCGGGAACTGTCTTCACGCTTCTCGGGAGCAAAATTCGGCAGGAGATTCTCCATCGCCCATTTGCGCCCGGACTGGAACTGTTGAAGCAGTGCCGGTGTCAGCCCCAGATCCTCTGCCGTAAATTTATTCTTCTTGCGAAGATACTCCATCAGCCCGACTTGCCCGGACTCCTTGAATACCTTCAGCTCCTCCTTCTGGGAGCGCAGGACTTCCAGAGCAGCGTTACGCTTGGCATCGAGTTTTTCCTTCTCTGCCCACCGTGTCGCCTCAACCTCATCCAGTCCCTTCTGTACCCACGCTTCCTTCTCACGCTCAATCTCCGCAAGACGGTTTTCAAGTTCGGTTTTCCAGATGGAGTCAATATTGGAAGCAACGTCACGCCCCCACTGCTCCATCACTCGCGCTTTGCTCTCACTGAGCCAGTTCTGCGTCTGTACCTCATCCAAGCCCTTCTGGTGAAAGGCATCGGCTTCACGAGCGATGGAGTCCAGCTTGTTCTGCAGGTCGGTCTTGTAAAGCGCATCCGCCTTGTCCACAACGTCCCGCTGAAAGTCGGCATAGATTTTCGCTTCCTTTGCCAGACGGTATTCGTCGATGAGGTGCGGATCGGCGCCCTTCTGGAAGAACTCGAAGGATTCACGATCCAGAGCGTGCAGGCTGTTCTGGATGTCCGTGTGTGTCAGTGTATATAAGCTGTCCGTCAGCTGTGCGGTCGCTTTTGCGGATTCACTGACCGTCTTTGCAGCATCTTTCTCAGCCGCCGCACGGATCACCGCAGCTTTGGCATTCTGCTCCTGTGCCTTGGCGTTCTTCTCCGCTTCGGCACGTGCCTTCTCCTCTGCCGCCGCTTTCTCTTTTGCAATCTTCTGCTGTTCTTGGTATTGCTTGTATTCGTCCCCGTAGAGAGCATCGAGAACGCTGCCGCCGAGGAACGGAACAGCAATCAGCGGAGATGCCACGGGGTGATTCTTCATGAGCCATGAATTTGCTTCTGCGTGTTCATTGACCTTGTGAATCTGCTCGCCGACAAAGCCCGCAAGCTCCGCGACGGTCTTGAGTGCTTCGCCCCAACCGAGGACGGCGTCCTTGATCTCGTCCTTATTGTCACGGATCGTTTCAACGAGAGATTCAAACCCATCATTGATCTCTGGCATGAGTTCCTCGGCGACAGGAAGGAGCGCAGCACCGAGGGCAAGTTTCAGCTGCCCCGCTTCCATCTCCATCGCACGCCATTTGAGATACGTCTCGTGCGCCTGTGCGGGGTCGAGCAGACCTGTGGTCTTGACGCGAGATGAAATCGTCATCAGATCGTCATACTGTTCGAGAATGGGGATGAGTGCCGCACCACGCGCACCAAGGACTTCTGCGGTATACGCCTCCTCCATGCCCGCTTCGCTTGCGGTTTTGTAGCCCTTGGCAAGCTGCGCCAGCTGCTCATTCAGAGGCAGGAGATTCCCTTGCTTATCTTTGAGTGCGATCCCGAAGCGCGATAGGGCGTGTGTGGTATCGTTGCCGCTCTCCCCCGCAGCAGATACCTGTTTGTCAAGACGAGCGATCAGCGGTATGACGCTCTTGATGTCCGTATCCGCAAGCTGAAACATACGCCCCAGTTCAGCGGCTTCCCCCGCAGAGACGTGAAGTCGTTGCGTCAGCTTGTAGACGTTCTCACCCGCAAGCATCGCGTCTTTTGTAATGTTGAATAGTCCTGCACCTGTTGCCGCAACAGCCATAACTGCGGCCATCTTTGCGGAGAGGACGTTGAATCCGCTCGTTAGATTCTTGACACCCGCCTGTGCCGCCGTCATGCCCGCTGAGATGCGCCCACCGAGCGTGCCGGAGAGGACGGCGCTCTCTTTGAGCCGTGCATTCAGTTTCCGCACCTCGGCTTCGGTCTGTGCGACGGTTCGTTGCTGACGCAGGAGATTGCTCTCCGCACGGCGATAGGCGGCACTGTCCACACCATCATTCTTTTTCGCAGACTGCAAAACGGCGGCAAGAATCTGTTCCTTCTGCCGCTGAATGTCCAGTTCGCGATTGATCGCCTGATGGCGCACCTTGATCTTGTCAAGTTCCGTACCCACACCGTCGAGTTTGGCAAGATCGGCATCCAGTTTCAGATGGATGTTGTTTGCCTTGCTGTTCAGTCGTGCGATGGAATCCGAGACGGTCTTGCCCGCCGTGTCAAAGTCCAGCTGCAGCTGTGCAATATTGAGACCGATGTCGAGATAGAGTTCATCAATCTTCTGTCCGCGCTTTGCCACTCCATCTCCCTCCCTACATCACGTCGTCAATAAAGCGTGCGGATTCCTGCTGTTCGCAAAGTGCCGTCACGACAAGCTGATCGAGTAAAAATGAAACCTCATGCTCGTCGATTTCCTGCATTGTCCACCCGTAGGCGGACTGGAGCCGCTCGTAGTAGCGCAGTAAATGCTGGTACGGAGAAAGAACTACACCTCTTTCCCCGTCTCCTCGTTTGGGAGGTTCACCAGTTTGGAAAAGGTCAGCGACTGAATCCAACGGAATAGTGCGCGTGTCAGTGGTACGATATCCGCGACATCCACATTTTCGTCGATGACTTCTTTTGTGACATCATCACGTCCGAATCCGAGAACGATTAGACGGACGTGCTCGTCCAGAAAGTCCTCAAGATCCATGTCCTGTTTCTCTGCATCAAAAAAAGCAAGGAACTCGCGCCAGACCTTCATCTTCGGAGGATTCGGCACGATCTCCCTGCCCGCAATATGCAGTATCGGTGTATCCATCGTAACCTCCCTCAGACCTGCTCGTACCACTTCGTCCCCGTCTCAGCGGCAAAGCCCGCCGCCTCCTCGTCCGCCTTGGCGTAGGACAGCCCGTCCGAGAGTCGGTAGATCGCCTTTGCCGTCAGCGTCGGCGTGTCGAACTGGATGCTCTCCTGCTTCGAGTTGCCGCTCTCGGAGGGTTCCGTGAATTGGACTTTGTAGAATTTAGTGAAGCGTTTCTTCCCGTTCCTCTTATCCGACTGGAAGAGGACGGCGAAGTACGGAGCGACATCGTCCTTGCTCGCCTTCATCACGCCGTTCTCGATACTGTGCCCCAGAAGGTAAGCCGTATATTCGAGCGGCAATGCGGCAGTGTCGAAGGTAAGGTCGTAAGATGCGGTATTGGATGCCGTATCCACGGACTGCCCGTCGGCAAAAAGCTCCGCCTGATTCGTCTGCGGCTTGATGTCCACCTTGCGCAGAAGTTTTCCGAGCGGAATCGGAGCTTCGTAGGTCGCCGCCCCTCCTGCCACATCGGTGAGCATCTTTGCGATATGAAGTTTCTGGATGTTGATGAACTGCCCGCTCGTAAGATTCGCGGCGGGCTTTGCTATTGGTGTTGGACTTGGCATTTTATTCTCCCTCCACTGCTGTTCTGTAATCTGTAATCTCAACGAAAATATCCTTCTCAAAGAACTCCTGCGTCTGCGCCCGTACAAAGCCGAGCGGCAGGAGCACACTTTTTACGGCTTTATGGATTTCCCGAAACCGTCCGTCCTTCGTCAGAATGTGGATACGCACTGTCACACGCCGTTCCAGTTCCGCGCCGTCTGCCGAAAGCACGGGCACATCCGAGATCACGGAATAGACAATGACCGGATACGTTCCCGCATCGGGACTGCGCCCGTGGTAGATGCCCTTTCTCCCATGTGCGAGAAGCTGCGTCAGCTCCTTTGAGCGTACAAGTGCCTGATACACCATCCGTGCCGTAGTCATTTCCCTCTCCTCCGAATGGCAGACCTTACGGCATCGACGATAGCAGAACGGATCCCGTCCTTCTTGGCGTCGAGCGCGGGATAGAGAAACGGCTTGTTGATGCGCGGGCTGAACTCGACAAGCACACCGTAGGGAACGCCATCCTGCGATTCTGCATCTGCTGCGATCCTCCAAACGGAGCCGTCCTTCCTGCGGAGACGTTTGTGGATGGAGTCCCGCAACGCACCTTTGACCACGCGCTTATCCGTCCCTGCATAGACGGGACAGCGGTTCTTTGCCTCTGCAACCACATCGTCTGCGCCGTGTGCGAGGGCTTCCTTTGCCGCAGCCGTCGCCTCCGCGCCGAGTTCCGAAAGGACCTTCTCGGCAGAGACGAAACCTCTATATCTAGCCATCTTCCACCAACTCCCTGCATTCCAGAACGAGCCATCGCTTCTTCCCGCTGAGTGGATACGGCGGCGCAATCGGCGTGAGCGTTTTATCTCCCCAACGGATACGATCCGTCACGCGCACATCCGCACGGTAACGAATGACGATGCGGTAATCCACCTCCTGCACCTTTTCAGCGTACCCGTCGGAGATTTTCGCGGCAAAGGGCAGAACAAGCGCCCACGCCTTTGAAATCTCCTGCACCGACGATGAGCGGATATTCCCCTCATCATCCGTATCCGTCACGGGGCGCAGGATAGAAATTCGGTGACGCAGTTCGCTCATAGACACCTTCATCTAAAAGACCTCCTTCCGCACACCAAAGAGGAGCGAGCGCAGCGTCAGCGCAAGCCCTCTGTGATCCGCTTCCTCTCGGTGTTCGTAGAGATAGGACACGGCATAGAGAATTGCAACGCGCACAATCGCCTGATCTTCGACCTTGGACAGCTTCTTCACGCGCAGTAACGCTGTACAGATTTGTTCTGCCGTTTCCGTAAAGTGCGTGAGAAGGTCATCCTCCTCATCCCCGTCAATTCGCAGATATTGTTTCACTGCTGCAAGCGGCACAAGCATAGAACCACCTCCCCTCTTTGCCGCAAAACATAAATCAGCCCTTCATCTTGAGTGTCTGCACCGCTTCCTCAAGAACGAGCTTGCCGTCCACACGCTCCTTCATGACGTAGCCGACCATGCCGTTGCCTGCGAACAGCTCCTTCAGTTCCTGCAGGGAACGTGTCCCACGGTCGCCGATGTTGTAGTAGGAGTAATCGCCGAATGCAATGACGGTCTTGCCCGCCTCGACAGCAGGCATATATGCCGAAGAGTACACGGGATAGCCGAGCAGACGGTCGGGTTCGCCCATCTGGTAGGACGGCTGCCAGAAGTATGCGCCATTCGCATCCTTGAGCTTTCGGATGCTTGCAAGCGTCTGGTCGTTGACGATGAACGCCGCATTCTTGCGGTAGGGACGCTTGAGGCTGTAGACGAGTGTCACGAGTTCGTCCGCCTTGATGTCGGCACCTGCCGTGGTGACGGATGTCTTTGCCAACACGAGAAGACCCTTGGGCTTGTGCGTCCCATCGCCACTCAGGAATGCGTCCTCCTCTGCGTTGCCGAGTGCCTTGCCGAACTGCTCGATGAGGTAGTTCTCAAGGTTGAAGGCGTTGTCATAGAGAAGTTCCTCCGTCACCTTGACCGCAACGTGCAGCTTGTGCGCGTCGAGGACGATCTGGTCGAAGGTCGCGTCCCCAAAGGTAAGAGGTGCGCCTTCCTCAATCCACGATGCCGCAGGTTTCGTGGCGGCGATGTTGATCTTGTGCTCCCCGCTCGTTGTGATGACCGTCGCAAGCGGACGCAGGACGTTCTCCTCATCTAGAACGTCGATCAGACGCTGATCGTATTCCGCGGGAACGAGATAGCCGCCGTTTGCATCCACGCCTTCCTGCAGGACGTTCTCCACCTGCCGAAAGTTCGTGCGAAGTGCCTTGAGCATTGCTGCACGATATGCCTCGCTTGCCCGTCCCGTCTTTTCCGCATTGAGCGCAGCCCCCGGAATGTTGGTGATTGCCGCCGTCACGGGCTTTGCAAGCTGTGCATCGAGAATCGCCTGACGCTCCATGCGCTCAATGTCCTTGCCGAGCGCGAGCACCTCGTTCTCCATCTGCTCATACGCCTTGGCATCTTCGGCTGTGAGATGCCCATCCTTTTCGTGAGAATCCAGAAACTGCTTTGCCTGTTCCCACATTTCTGCACGCTTCTCGCGCATTGCCATGATCTTATCCATGTTCTTGTCCCTCCGTTAATGTGAAATAGAAAAGAGCCGCTTCTTAAACGGCTCTGCATCGACATTGTGTGTTCCCTGCCCGAATTTCGAGAGCAGGGAGTTCGTGACAGCGGCACGGGAGAAGATCAGTCCGTCTGCCGTGTCTGTCACAGGACGCTGAACGTCCGTATAGAGAACGGAATCCGCAAATCCAAGCTCCACGGCTTTCTTTGCATTCATCCACGTCTCGGCATCCATCAGCCGTGAAATCTTCGCACGGGACAGCCCCGTCTTGATCTCGTAGGCGTTGATGATACTCTCCTTGATCTCGGCAAGGAACGTGATCGTCCGCTCCATCTCATGTGTATCACCGATGGAGACGGTCATGGGATTATGGATCATCAACATCCCCAAGGGAGAAATCTCAACGGTCGTTCCTGCCATTGCGACGACGGATGCGGCGGAAGCGGCAATCCCGTCAATCTTAACGGTGACATTTCCCTTATACTCCATGAGCATATTGTAGATCTGTGCCGCCGCATAGCAGTCCCCGCCTGGTGAGTTGATCCAGAGGTCAATATCTCCCTCGGCGGCGTGAAGCTCAGATCGAAACATCTGAGGTGTGACTTCATCGCCCCACCATGTTTCATCTGAGATTTCACCGTCCAGAAGCAAGATTCGCTTCTCTCCCTCGTTCCGCCCCCAGTTCCAAAATTTACGTTTCATCGCCCTCTCCTTTCTTGTTGGCGAATAAACCTGCGTCCCTCAGTTTTGTCATGTTCCCGTTGATGAGATAGAGATCGCCGCCCTCCTCCGCTTCGATGGGATTCATGTCCTCAAGCCTGCGGATGTCGTTCGCGGAGAGCCATCCGTTCTGCCGCCCGATGGCATATCCCTCCATGCGGCTCTTGTAGTCCCCGCGCAGAAGACCGTCCACGTTGAAGCGAATGAAGTAATCCTTCCGCTCCTTGTCCGTCAGCAGTGCTTTCTGCAGCGACTGCTCCCATCGCATGACCCACGGATTCAAAGTGTATTTGACGAACTCAAGCGACTGCTGCTCGATATTCGAGAAGCTGGACTTCTCCAAATCCCCGACCATATGCGGCGGCACACGGTAAAGCCGTGCAATCTCGTCGATCTGGAACTTCCTCGTCTCTAGGAACTGCGCCTCTTCGGGCGGTATGGCAATCTGCTGATACTTTACACCTTCCTCGAGGACGGCGATCCTGCCCGTGTTCATCGTGCCGCCGTAAACGGCGTGCCAACTCTCACGGAGCTTTGACGGGTCTTTCAGAACACCCGGATGCTCAAGCACGCCGCCCGGACGCGCACCGTTCCTGAAGAATGCCGCGCCGTACTCCTCTGTCGCAAGGGCAATGCCGATGGCGTTCTTTGCCATAGCGATGGGACTGTAGCCGACCAGACCATCGAAGCCGAGTCCCGGAATGTGGAGGACATCCTCGCGTCGCAAACGAATCTGCCCCTTATCTTTGAAGTTCGGATTCTCCTCCGTGCTTCTCGTGTAGGTGTAGTAGAGTTCCCCCGTGCGGCTGTCACGACCGACCTCCATCTTGTCCGGGAGCAGCGGATAGAGACCAAGGACACGCCCTCTGCCATCTCGAAGTATCTGGGCATAAGCATTTCCCCACAGAAGGAGATGTGCCATGAGAGTCTCGCGGAATACGAAACTCGTCATCTCAGGATTCGGCGCATCGTGGAGCAGGAAATACAGCGGATGCTCCGGTACACGTTCTTTGCCCTGCCCTTTGTATGCGTAAACATGAAGGGGCAGCCCTGCGATGGATTCGGCAAGAATACGGACACAGGCATAGACTGCCGTCATCTGCATTGCAGTACGTTCGTTGACCGCCTTGCCCGCCGCCGTCTGCCCAAACAAAAAGGACAAGCCGCCGAGATGATTCGTAGGCTTGTCCCGCGAACGAAAGAGTTTGCTGAATAGGTTCATATGTTATTCTCCTTGCACAATGATAGCTTTTATGCTATCATCAAAGTGTCTTTAAGAGGGAGTATAATATGTATCGAATTGAGTTCTACGAGAAAAGAAACGGGACATCCGACGTATGGAATTTTCTCGAGGAGTTACGTGAAAAAAGCAAGACGAACAAAGATGCGCGGATTCAATATGATCAGATCATCTTTTACATCGATCTTTTGGCACGCAACGGAACGAGATTACCGAGTAAGATCACAAAATATCTGGAAGATGATATATGGGAACTTCGCCCCGGAAACAACCGGATCTTCTACTTCTATTACGCAGACGGTCAATATGTTCTGCTGCACCACTTTCGGAAGAAAAGTATGAAGACACCGCCGCGCGAACTAGCCCGTGCAAAAGAAGCACGAACCGATTACCTTCGTCAGCAAAAGGAGCGAGGAAAATGAAAACATGGGAAGATTACAAGAATCATGTAAAATCCATTGACGCAGAGAGCCGTCGAAGTATGGAGGAGATTGAAGAAATTGCAGCTATTGTTTCTTCGATGATTGAGCGGCGCACCGCCCTTGGCATCAGCCAAAGAACGCTTGCGCAGCGTTGCGGTCTGCCGCAATCCTCCGTTGCACGTATCGAATCTTTCAAAACGACACCAAAAATCGACACCTTGCTCAAACTCATGCAGCCGCTTGGACTGAAACTCCAAGTTGCCGCACTCTGATTCAGACCCCGAATCACAGCAGCAAGATTCCTCGCTCGTCATAGACAGATGCGGAGGTATCATTCCCACAGCGAATCGCACGATCCAGAGCCATGATGAGCGCAATCACGCCGTCGATCTTCTCTGTGGACTTCTCCTTGTCTGCCTTGATGTTGCCCGCAGGATCGGTGCGAATGAAGATGTTGTCTGCCATCCAGCGCATGACGGGATGCCCGCCGTGCGCTATTTTCTTTTCCAGCGTCAGCTTCATCAACTCCTTCGTCGGCGGGCTCATATCCTTGAATCCCTGCCCGAACGGAACAACGGTGAATCCCATCCCCTCAAGATTCTGCACCATCTGCACCGCGCCCCATCGGTCAAAGGCAATCTCGCGGACGTTGTACTTCTCGCCCAGTTTCTCGATGAACGTCTCGATAAATCCGTAATGCACAACATTCCCCTCGGTGGTCATGAGAAAGCCCTGCTTCTCCCACACGTCATACGGTACATGATCGCGGCGCACGCGAAGGTCAATGTTCTCCTCGGGAATCCAGAAGTACGGAAGCACGGCAAACGGCTCATCCTCCTCGGTCGGAGGAAACACGAGGACAAATGCCGTAATATCCATCGTGGAGGAAAGGTCTAATCCGCCGTAGCAGACGCACCCCTCCAAGGATTCCGCATCCACAGGCAGAGCGCACGCATCCCACTTGTCCATCGGCATCCACCGCACGGACTGTTTCACCCATTGATTCAGACGCAACTGACGGAAACTGTTCTCCTCGGCGGGATTCTGCCGTGCGGAATCGCAAGCCGCCTGTACCTTGTCGATGCCGACCGTGATACCGAGGGACGGATTCGACCGCTTCCAGACCTCGGGGTCTGTCCAGTCCTCATCCTCCTTCGCTCCGTAGATCACGGGATAGAAGGTCGGGTCGATCTTTCTCCCTTCGAGAATGTCCTTCGCTTTCTGATGCGTCTCATAGCAGATGGACTGCGTATCCGTCCCCGCCGTAGTGATGAGGAAGTAAAGCGGCTGCATACGCGCATCGCCGGAGCCTTTCGTCATAACGTCAAAGAGCTTGCGGTTCGGCTGTGTGTGAAGTTCGTCGAATACAACACCGTGAATGTTGAAGCCGTGCTTTGAATATGCTTCTGCCGAAAGCACCTGATAGAAGCTGTTCGTCGGCAGATAGACCATCCGCTTCTGTGAGGCAAGGATCTTCACCCGCTTACTGAGCGCAGGACACATCCGCACCATATCTGCTGCGACCTCGAACACGATACTCGCTTGCTGACGATCAGCGGCACAGCCATACACCTCGGCACGTTCCTCCCCATCGCCGCAACAAAGGAGAAGTGCAACGGCGGCGGCCAGCTCGCTCTTCCCGTTCTTCTTCCCTATCTCGATATACGCCGTGTTGAACTGCCGATAACCATTCGGCTTGAGGATACCGAAGACGTCTCGGATGATCCGCTCCTGCCAGTCGATGAGTTCAAAGGGCTTTCCTGCCCACGTCCCCTTCGTATGGCACAGGCACTCGATAAAGCCCACGGCATAGTCCGCAGCGGCTTTGTCATAGTGCGCGTTTTCTGCCATGAACTCCGTCGGCTTATAGTCCGTCAGTTTTCGCAAGCAATCACCCCCCATCAAAAAAGAGCCGCTCTCAGCGACTCACAATATCTGAAACGAGAAGCAGCCCCGAAGGGCTGTTTTTTATTTGGCGCGGCTTAGATGCGCTTCATGCACCAAGCCATCGCGTGCCCGCCGTCCTCGAAAAGCTCGGTGGCGACTTCGACGAGGTTCAGGCGGCATTCGATGTCCGCAAATCCCGTCTCCTCCGACGTTTCGACCATCTCGTAGACGGCTGCGTGGAAGCCCCAGCATTCCATTCCGACGACAAGGATCTGCTCGCCGTAGCGAAGGATCGCGCCGCTCGTCCCGAACCGCATCTCATCAAGGTGCTCCATCGTGGTGGTCTTCGGCCATCTTGCTTCTGCACTTTTCATTTTGTGTTCCTCGCTTTCTGTGTGTAGGTTGTTCCCTTCGTCATGTGTATATATGCCTCTAAACGCAGGATATAGCAAGTCTTATTTTCGATAAATCACACTTATTTTTCGAGAGAAACACAGCCCCGAAAGGCTGTGCAAGAAGCCGTAAAACTTACTCTTCGCCCGTGAGGATAAAGCGAATATATGCGGCGCGGTCTTCCTCGATGAAGCAGACCAGTTCGTAGAAGCCGCTCTCGAATGCCACCCGCTGCACGGAGGGAATGTCGAACATATTCACCCGCTCGGAGTCGCGAATGTCCATGATCTGCGTGAAAATCGTCTCGTTCATGACTGACTGCCTTTCTCTGCGATGCGGAAGGAGTCCACGCCGGGGATCAAACTGAGCGAGGAGCCTGTCGCCCATCGGACGAGAAGCTGTCCCGCATCGTCAACGCCTAGAATCTCGCCTATCGTCCCTTTGGGTGGTGCTTGCGGATCGTCCATGCCGAGGAGTTCCACCTTCGTCCCGCGTGGGTATCGCTCTCGAAGTGCGGCGATCTGCTCCCTACTCGGAAAATGCATGGCGCTCATCTCCTTTCCGATGTCCGCTCTTAAAGGCGCTGCTGCCCGTGAGGTTCTGCAGAAGAATCTTGCGCGACTCTTTGTAGGCATTTCCGATCATGCCAAGGCGCAGGAGGAAGCAGCGGAATGCGTATTTCTCGTTGTCCACAATCTTCTCCTTTGCCGTGACGCGCTTTTGTGTCCGCGCCATCAGGCAGAGCTTGCTGATGAATTCGGCGTATGCCTTTGCCGTCTCATCGGTGATCGTGCCGTGCAGCCATGCGAAGGTGATGCGATCATCGGTCAGTGTGTAGGTCGCCTCGCGGATGTCGAAGGCATGGCGAATGAGCTGCCCCTTGCTCCGAAGGAGTGCGTCCAGATTCTGCAGCGCCGTCTCGGTGAAAAGGCTGCGTGGGAGACTGATCGAAAGGCTGTCCTCATCGGCTTCTGCAATCGCTTCCTCTGTCGGAGCAGGTTCTGCCGGTGTCAGATCATCCACTGCCGCTTCCGTCAGGATCGACTCGTCTGCCCCTGTATCCGCGCAGGAAGCCTCGTCCTCCCCATCCTCGGACATGAAGCCCTCCTCGCGCAGTGCCGTGCGCACACACGCAACGGTCGCTTCGTCGGTGGCATCGTCGAAGCAAAGACATCCGTCCTTCGTGATCTCGAATGCGCCGATCTTGTAGGAAAATGTCGGTGCGCCGCAGTAGACGGGCTTTTCGCCGAGCACCTTGCTGATGATCCCGACCATCGCCTTGCGCTCTTCCTTTTGGATGTTGTAATTGACCTTCATGGTGACTACCTCCTTCATGTACTTTGGTCATTACATTCATCACTCACGTGGGAAGAATTAGCAAGCGGATTCTGTTGTATACACCAACTCTATCTCATCAAATAGATCTTATGCCCATCATTTCCCTGCCAAGGATACCGTCATGCGCTCAAGCATCTTGCCTGTCACCCAGATCGCCCCGTCGATGACAAGCGGCAGGAAGATGCGGTCGCGGAATCTACACCATCCTGTCTCCTTCTCCGCGCTCTCCTTCAGTGCCGCCGTGTACGCCGCCGACACCTCACGCGCTGCGGGAAGCCCCTTCTCGTGCATCCAGAGGACGGTCGCTTCCTTCGCTTCCGTCCGTACAAAGTCCCCCACATGGTTCTTCAATTCGTTTTGAATGTATTCCAGTTTCATCTTCAACACTCTCCTTCATAGTCCGTTACCCCACGCGCAATGGCGCGGGCAAATTCATCCTGATGCGAACGCAGAAGCTCTGCATCGCCCGCATGGTCAATAAACGCAAGCTCAACGAGGACGGCAACTGCGTCGGTGTTGTTTAAGACGTAAAGTCCGTTGACACCGGGCTTTGCCCCCTTCACGCCCCGATCCACGGTTCCGAGTGCATCCACAATCTGATTCTGGATGCACTGTGCCAGTTTCTCTCCCTCTCCGCTTCCGTAGTAGTGCCAGACCTCCGTTCCGTTTGCCGTGCCGTTACAAGCGTTGCAGTGAACAGAGATAAACACATCGGCATCCGCACGATTGGAAGCCGAGACGACTTCATGCAGACTGTCCGACTGCAAACATCCAACAACTTCTACACCTGCGGCACTCAGATACCCCGCCACAAGGTCAGCGACATTCTTTGCAACGTCGCATTCCTGCAGTCCGTACCCGCACGCGCCGGGGTCTGGATTGCCGTCCGGGGCATGACCCGGATTCAAAAACACACGCATCAAGATTCCTCCTTTGGTTTCGGCACATCCACATACGGAATGCGCTCACCGTCACGTTCCAAAAACACATCTTCGGCATTCCCGTCTTTGCTCTGAATGTACCGCTCGACAGCGACATCCACGAACTTCGGCTCAAGTTCCACGCCGTAGCAGATACGGTTCAACTGCTCACAGGCGATGAGCGTTGATGCAGAACCAAGGAAGCCGTCAAGAACGATGCCATTCCTCTGCGTACACTGCTTGACAAGGTACGCAATGAGCGGCACTGGCTTCGAGGACGGATGACCGCAGCCGTCCTTCTTCGAGTCCTTGATACGGTCAAATGCAAAGACAGTGGTCTGCTTCTGATCGCCGTACCACCTGTGCCGTCCGTCCTTCCTCCATCCCCAGATAATTGGCTCGTGGATGTACTTCCAGTCCGTGCGCGTAAGAACCAGTCGGTCTTTCTTCCAAACCAAGCCCGCGCCAACTTTAAAGCCCGCATCCTCATAAGCGTCATGAAAGATACGGGCTTTTGCCGTTGCGTAGAAAACGTAGATGGAAGCGTCTGTCGCCATTGCCGAGTGGAAGGCGGTAAAGGCAGATTTGAGGAACTCATAGGCGTCCTTGTCATTCAGATCGTCGTTCTTTATTTTCCCCGATGTGCTTTCAAGCTGGATCATGTATGGGGGATCCGTGCATACGAGATTTACCTTCTCACTGCCGAGCAGACGTTCATACGTCTCCGGCAACGTGGAATCTCCGCAGATAACACGATGCTTGCCGAGATGCCACACATCACCCGATTGAGCAACACAGGGTTTTGCGAGTTCCGCATCCACGTCGAAATCATCTTCCTGCGCTTCACCATCATCCAGTGAGAGCAGATCGGCAATCTCGGATTCGTCAAAGCCCGTGAGCGAGATGTCAAAGTCCATACCCTGCAAGGCTTCCATCTCGACGCGCAGCATTTCCTCGTCCCATCCTGCGTCAAGTGCGAAACGGTTGTCCGCGAGGATATAGGCTTTCTTCTGCGCTTCCGTCAGATGATCGACGAATACGCACGGCACGCTCTCCATCCCCTCCGCCCGCGCCGCCGCAACACGTCCGTGTCCTGCGAGGATGCCGTAGTCCTTGTCAATAATGACGGGACTGACGAATCCGAACTCCCGCAGACTGCCGCGCAGCTTGTTGATCTGCTCGGGCGAATGCGTCCGTGCGTTGTTGGCATATGGCACGAGTTTACTGATCGGAACGAGCTTCATTTCCGATGTTGTTTTGTTCAAATGACTTCCCTCCTTACTTCCTCGAACGCAGCAGCCGTTCCATCCGATCCTCTTGCGGAGAGCCGACGAATGTGGTGGTGCAGTTCTGCTTTACGATGTCGAAAATCTCATACCAGAGCAGATTCGACTGCTTCTGGAATGCCTGCCCCATCTGAACAAAGGGGCTTGCTATTGCCCCTCCGGTGGTCGGATGCTTGCCGATGAGCCCGTATTGACTCATTGCCTCCTCACACTGGATGAAACGGGCAAATGCCTGTGCGTAGCTTTCAATGAGCCGTGGATTCACAAGCCGCTCACAGCCGCGCTCCTTCAGCCACAGCCATGTTTCACGGAAAATCTCATCCGCGCCGAGCGGCTTTCCGTTCCGCTGTCGCGCAGACAGGAACTCGCTCGGCGTTGGCATCTCCTCGCCGTAGAGGTCGGCAGCATCCACAAGATCTGTGCCGTCCAGTTCCGTCATGGGGAACTCCATGATGTGCGCCGTGCGCCCACCCGCGATTTTATCTGCGAGTGGTTCGGGTTTATCTCCCGCCCGGATGCGCCGTCCACCGCGATTTGTTCCGTCCCGCGCCATCTTTTCGCCCCCTTCCTTTAATACCCCGTTTGAACCGACGTTTTTGTGCGTACGCCCCCTCCCCGGTCCAGTAACGGCGCGGTTTTAGGGATTTGACCGCCCCCTATGGGGGATAAGAACGTATTGCATTTGCTTCACTTTCGCGTTACAATAAGCAAAAGGAGGTTATGCATCATGTCCAAGACGGCAACAATCAATATGCGCATTGAGCCGACAATCAAAGCACAGGCTGAAACCGTTTTTTCTAGTTTCGGTATCTCCGTGACCGACGCCATCAACATCTTTCTGCACGCATCCATCATGGAGGGAGGCTTTCCCTTCCAACCGAAACAGCCCCGTTATAATAGGGAAACACTTCTTGCCATGCAGGAAGCACGCGACATCATGGATGGTAAAGTTGAGCCGAAGCGTTATCCGTCACTGTCCGCACTGATGGATGATCTGGATGCGGAGGATGCCCATGCTTGATCTCGTCACCACCACGCAGTTTCGCAAGGATTTAAAGAAGCTGCGTAAACGTGGAGCAGATATACAAAAGCTGGATGATGTTCTGCAAATGCTCTGCGCGGAAAAACACCTGCCCGAAAGGTATCGGGATCATGCGCTCGTTGGTGATTACATTGGTTTTCGCGAATGCCACATCATGCCGGACTGGCTACTCGTATATGCCATCGACAAAGGAAAACTGATTCTGACCGCTTCCCGCACGGGTTCACATAGCGATCTCTTCTAGCCGATTCATTGGAGTCGGCTTTTTATTTTGGTGTTCTCCGCCGATGAATCCGCTCATGACACGATACGCAGAGCGACATCAAATTGCTCTCGTCATGCGTGCCACCGTCGGCGAGAGGTCGAATATGATGCACAAGCGTCGCGAGAACGTATCTGCCCCGCTCCTTGCAACACTCACACAGCGGATGCGCTGACAAGTGACGGTCGCGAATCCTGCGCCATGCACTGTCGTATCTCTCGTGCTGATCGTACCCACGCGTGAAGTGGTCATAGTGCCGCTGCATCGTTTTCTCGTGCTCCTCGCAATAACAGCTTTTTCGATCTGTAAGATTCGGGCATCCTGTCATGCGGCAGGGGCGCTTCGGCTTTCTCGGCATCGCGCACCTCCTCGATGGCATCAAAAAAGCCCTCGCAGAGAATTGCTTCTCCGAGAAGGCTGATTCCATATCCTATTCTTGCTGAGTCTATCATATCACTGTCAACCCTATGAACGCAACGTGAACCTTTGTGAACTTATGTGAACTCAGATGCACTTTGCTGTCTTTTTTCCAAAATTTTTTCAACATCATCCAGAGCCTTGGCATGAATCTTATGCACCCATCGAATGCTGACGCTCATATCCGCTGCAATATCTTCCCATGATTTGAAGCTGTGGTAGCGACGCTCTAGCACCATCTGAGAGTTTTCATCCTCAACTTGCCAGATCGTATTCATGATCTCGAGTTTCAGATTGATCAGACGGTCGATGTCAGCATTGATCTCATCTTCCGTGTCGGTCAGACGAGCGATGATAGTTTCCATCCGCTGATTGTTCGGACTTGGACTCTTTGGCATGTCGCTGATGACGGCGCTCACATTTGTTGCCATGTCACGCAGCCGCGATACATGGGCGACCTTATCATTGATGCGTCGGTCAATGTTCCATGCCTGACTGAGATATTCTTTTGCTGTCATGCAAATTCCCCCTCCAACTTTTCAAGCAGCCACTCTCCGTCTATGCTTGTCAGCTGTCCGAACCATGCGGAACGAAAGAACCGCTCTGTCTCAGAACGCATCGCTGTCGCTACAACATTCTCTGCGTCTTTGCCGAGTGCCGCCCTAGCCCACCGATAATCCTTTGCCGCCTGTTCGACGATGGCATTTGCCAGAATCTCATAGTTCATGATGTTACCTCCGCTTTGACGGCTTCAATCAGTGCCGCCTGTGTCTTGTCCTTCCGTTTCAAGGCACGGAGGATTCTCTCGTCAATCGTGCCCTCGGCAATGATGTGCTGCACCACCACAGTGTTTGCACTCTGTCCCTGCCGATAGAGCCGTGCCACGGTCTGCTGATAGAGTTCCAAACTCCATGTGATACCGAACCACACCAAGGTCGAGCCGCCGCTCTGAAGGTTCAGCCCGTGTCCCGCACTTGCAGGATGGATAAGTGCGACGGGGATTTCGCCGCGATTCCAACGGGCGATGGCATCATCTGTATCGAGTCGGACACATGGCAGACGCTTTTCGATGCGATCTGCATCATGCCGAAACCAGTACGCCACGAGGAGCGGCTTGCCGTTCATGCTCTCTACGATGTCCTCCAAGGCATCGAGTTTGCGGTCGTGTATATGCAGTGTAGTCCCACCGTCAGTGTAAACCGCACCGTTCGCCATCTGTGCGAGTTTCCCGGACAGGACACCGGCATTTGCCGCCGTCACCTCATCGCCCTTCATCTGCAAAACCAACTGCTCGCACATTTCGGTGTATATCTTCTTCTCAGCCTCATCCATGCGGACGCTGTATTCGCTCTCGATCAGCTCCGGCATCTTGAGGTGGTCGGCGGCTTTCATGGAGATGGTGATGTCGGAGATTTTCTCGTAGATCCGCTCCTCGGCTCCGGGCAAGGGAACGTAGGAGAACACCACCTGCCCGTTGCGCTTGTCCGGCACAAAGTAATCTTGCCGATATTTCGTGATGAATCGTCCCAGACGCTGTCCCATGTCCAGAACCTTGAACTCTGCGAACAGATCCATCAAGCCGTTGCCGGATGGCGTTCCCGTCAGTCCGATGACTCTCTTTGCCAAGGGGCGAACCTTCATAAGTGCCTTGAAGCGCTTACTGCCCCAATTCTTGAAGGACGAGAGTTCGTCAATCACGATGGCATCGTAGGAGAAGTCCGTTTTCTCCACGAGCCACGGCACGTTCTCGCGGTTGATGATGTAGAGGGAGGCTTGCTTGCGAAGCGCATCCCGACGCTCTTTCTCCGTTCCGACTGCAACGGAATAACGGATATGGTTCAGATGCTCCCACTTACCGATCTCCTGCGGCCATGTGTTTCGTGCCACACGGAGCGGCGCGATAACGAGAATGCGGGAAATCTCGAATCGGTCAAACAGCAGGTCATTGAGGGCTGTGAGAGTAATTACCGTTTTTCCAAGTCCCATATCAAGGAGTACGGCGGCAGTCGGATGACTTTCGATAAAGTCGATGGCGTACTGTTGGTAATCATGCGGTATGAACTTCACGGGGCATCACCTCCAATCTCAACGGAATTCATTACCGAAACACTTCCTGCAGCACATCCACATGATAGGTGTTCACCATGCCATATTTGGCATCGTACTCCTTGCCGATGTGGTAACCCTGCTTTCTGGACATCGCCGACGCTCTGTGTCCAAGTCTTGCGGCGGCATCCCGACTCACGCCACGGATTCCCGTGAGGTTGGCATAGCCGATGATGGTGTAGTGGTGCTCATCGATAGTCATCTGCTTGGACTCGACCTCAAGAAGCCGCTCGTCCACCTTGTCGATGCGGGCATTTGCCGCCTTGATTGCCTTCGCCTGTTCCACCATTCGCTGTGCGCTGTAAAGGAGAAACTCCTCGGGTGTCATGTTCCTCATGGGGTTGAAATAGCTTTCTTCCAGCTCATCGAAAACATCCCATGCCCGCTCGGTTCCCAGCATCTTGCTGTGGCGCGCCGCGCCTTGTTTCGTCCAAAGAATCAGAGACGGTGCGCGACTCCCGACAACTGACTCGATATTTTCGAGTGAGTCCTTGAAAGCCTTGAGATCAGCACCTTCAAGTTTGAAGTAATGCTTCCCCTCAACGAATCGCTCCCTGTTGTTCTTAAAATTCTGCTGGATATGAATTGCCCTGCATCCATACGCCTCGGCAAGCTGATCCGTGGTCATGACACGAATGCTGTTGTGTTCCAATACCGTAAGTTCATTCATGGTCGATTTCCTCCAATACGCTGTCAATCTGCTCGATTCCGTCAATCACATACACCTTGAATCCAAGCCGTCGGAGTAGCCTATGACGGGCGAGCTGCAAGGCTCTCGGCTTCTTCCCCGGTGTTTTCAGTTCCACAAAGCCCATTCTGCCGCCGGGCAAAAGCACCAGTCGGTCGGGCATTCCATCGAATCCCGGCGAGGTGAACTTCGGAGCGATACCGCCCATTGCTTTGACTCTTGCTGCAAGTTTCTGCTCAATCGTCCGTTCGTACAACTTTTCCTCCTGTAACATGAGGTTGTATCACCTCTAAAGCCAGTCATATCAACGGATTCACGTTGTTTCTTGTTACAAGGCTACAGAAAATCCCTATATACGCATATATGCGCGTATTCGCGTTTTTCATGTACGGAATTATTATGTTTCTATTTACATATATAAATCTTGTAACTTGTAACAAAGCCTTATGGTACGGGCTTTGCTGCAAGTTACAACTTCCGTACAAGTTACAAGCGGCGATAGATCCTCTGCAGTCCGTAAATTGCGATACGTTGGGGTGTGGGCTGTTTTTCCCATTCAGGAAGTCTGGACATGATGGCTGCTATCGCATAGCTGTCCATGGAACGCAAATCCTCTTTTTTCCTGCTGAAGCACTCACACCAAATCTCCATGTTGCTGACAATCACGCGCACGTCTGTCCCCACGGGAGTCGTATCATCGCCCCGCAAAAACTCCCGCCGCTGATAGAGATCCATCTCGTCCCAGTTGGCGGGAAGCAGCGTATCGAGATAGAGACGCACCAGACCTTCACGCTCATCGTGCTCCATCGCTTCCCGCTGCTCCTCTTTGGCATATTCCTCCAAGTCCGGGGGCAGATACAGCTTTTCTCCGGCATCGGCGAGAATCATCACCTCCGCCCAGATTTGCTGCACAAGCTCCGAGGTCATCTGCCAGGGTCTATATTTGCTGCTGCCGCTCAGTTTGATGTTCCAATAACGGCGGTTTCCTGTGATGTCTCTCAGATACCCATTCTCGCTGTTGGTCGTGCCGAAAAACACGCACTGGCGCGGATGGGATGTCACACGTCTGCCGAAACTCGCCCGATACTTGTCGTCCACCCGCGACACAAAGGCTTTCACCTTATCGAGGTCGGCTTTCTTCATGCCTGCCAATTCGCCGATTTCAAGAATCCAGTACCCCTGCAGCTTTTCGGCGGCGGTCTTGTCATTCATATCCGATAAGGTCAGACTGTCGGAGAACCAATCCATGCCAAGATTGGCGATGAAGGTGGATTTTCCGATGCCCTGTGCGCCGTTGAGAACGGGCATATAGTCAAACTTGATGCCCGGCTCTTTGATGCGTCGATAGGCGGCACACAGCACTTTCCGACTGACGGCACGGGTATATGCGTTGTCGGCTGCGCCCAAGTAGTCGATAAGAAGCGTGTCCACTCTCGCCACACCGTCCCAAGGAGGCAGTGCGGCAAAATACTCCCGTATCGGGTGATAACTGCGATCATCCACGGCTTTCGCGACGGCGATGTCATAGTTCCGCGCCGAGAACGTGCCGTAGTTGTCATCCACATAACAGATAAGCTGGGCATCGTCCGCATCCCGCCAGAACTTACCGGGATGTGACCACGGCACTTCGCCCTTGATTTCCATGCCGTCTGCCAGCTGATTAAAGACAATGTTTTTCATATAAGGATCGTTTTGCATGATGAGCTTGATGTTGTAGAGGGAGTTTTCAATCTGTGTGGACTTTTTCTGCCGCACCAGCTTGTCCTTCCAATCGTCCTCCTCGGCAAAGTCCTCTACCGCCCGTTCCTGCCGCTCCTTGAGTGCAAGGGTACGTACCTTTTCATCCTTGGCGGCAAACTCAGCCATCTGAGTGAAATCGCCGTCAAAGAGATGCATCCCTACGAGGTCGTATACATTGCACAGCTTCCCGTAGGCAGGATCGGAGGCATGGTGACTGTAGGCGAATTTGCCATCATAAATCATCACACCGGGGATGCTCGCCGATTTCGTATAGCCCCACCGATTCTCATCTGCAGTCGGCTCATACACATCGGAGAGAAATGCCTGCATAGCTTCTTGGAGGGGATAGGCACGGCAAAACGCTCCTACAATGCCCTCCTTGGTCAGAGGATCAGCTTGTCTTTTGCGCTCCCGTTCCACCGCTTCTGTTTCACCCGGTGCAGTCGGCAGAGAGCTGCAGTCCTGCCAGTTCGGATGCGCTGCCAGAAATGCGTCGGGGTCGAGCCAGTTGCCCTCATACCTGCGGCAGATGTACTCCCCGTCGGAAGAGGAGGTCGGCCAATACATCAGCTGATTAATCTTGAAGGAACAGAGATCAACCGTATCCATGCCGATCTCGTCCGCAAGATAGCGGGCGATGGCATTGTATTCGTCCGGTGTGACATCCCGCGTCAACGGTACGAGGATTCTCGCCCGTGGGGCTTCCGGGATATGGCTATGGGTGGTGTAGACGATGGTGCAATGTTTGAAGGCAAAATCATCGAAACAGCCCTGCTCCAGTCGATCATGATCTAAGGTAATCATGGAGCGGCTGATAACCTCGGTCGCCCGCCGTCGCGTCCCTTTCAGCGTTCCCGCAAAGAATCCGCCTTTGTCCTTCACGACATCCCGTTCGCACTTCTTCATGGAACGGTATTCTGCAGCGGTTTCGGCAGTACGGATGGGATTCTGCAATTTTTCCCAAAGAGCGTCCATCGTCATTTTTCCTGGATGCCAGACAAGAGCCGCACGGCTGTTGCCAAGACAAAATGCTAATTCTCTCATACGCGCACCTTCCTCACCCTCGGTGTCTGTCCATATTCAAATCTTGCCTGCCGTGCCAGCTTGAACGCCTGTACGGTGGAGGCATCGTCCCTGTCCATCGTATAGTTGCTGTCATCTCCGAAAAGCTCAAATTTGCCCTGTTTGTTGATGCTGGGATGAGCAACGTAGTAATCTCCGTCGATGGTCTGAAAGTTGAAGGGATAGGGTCCGCCGCCAAAGCTGGGGAAACCGTAACGCCCCCACTCGCGGCAGTAGGATTCAATATCTCCAATACCGTCTCCGTCAGGAATCCCGGGAACAACGAGGAGCGGGTGCTTACCTTGGCTGAACTGGTTGATTTTGGCGGCATCATCCTTGGTCATCTTCCCTTTGACCTCCACATGGAGATCCCCGCCTGCTCTTCCGTCAACATCGTGGAGCAGGAAGTCCGGCAAATAGCATTGACCGTTATTGAGCACATACCCCTCCGGCTCGTACTCCCAACGAACACCGCAGGCATCAAAGAACACTGCCCACCGCGCCTCCAAGCGTGAGCGGAAAAGATAGCCCTTGTATTCTGTCTCTATTACCTTCATGGCGAAACCTCCTCGCACTTCGTTGTGAAATAGCGGATGTTCTTCTGCAGCCGCTCGGCATGAGCAATCTCCGCTGCCATGCCCTCGGTGATTCGCTCGCCGAACGCCCAAACCTCGCCGCACAGCCTCAGAAGCTCGAAATTCATATCCATCGCTTTCTCCCGCTCATCTACCTCCAACAGAAACTGAGGAAAGTACAGATGCGGCGCGAGTGGTATCCGCCCCCTGCCCACAGCAAATTTGCAGTACTGCCGCGCCCGCATGACGTTGACGCGCGGATTGTCCCGATAGGGCGAACAGATGTAAGTGAACAGATTCTGTCGGAGCACCTTCGTGAGAGCTGCGTGCGCCGTAGGGTCGGCATATCCCTCGTGATTTCTGAACTCGATCATTTCTCGCACCTCATCTTCCTGCTGCATTCCGTGCAGCAGATCGCCGTGCCGAAGAGGTCGAACTCCGAATCGCCGAAGAATTCATTGAGATCAACAGGCACTTCCGCTCCGCAGCGCGGACAGTGACAGAAGACATTCTCATCGTTGATTTCCACCGTGACCTCCAGAGTGTCATTGATGTTTTCCTTGACATAGAACATAAGATTTCCTCCCTTTGAAAACTGATTAGTTCCTCTCATCAGTAAGAGGACGAACAGGGAGGTTTTGGTCACCAAAAATCCTCCCATTTTTCACGGGAGGATTGAAGTCAATCTTTCTGATAGAATTGGCACTCGAAACCATCGGCACGGAGCGGGAGTCCGTCTGCCCAAGGCGGGGTTCGCGCCATCTGCTCACAAATGGCAGAAAGAGAAACTCGCTCGTCGCATTCGATGATGAGTTCATCATGGACGTGTGCAACAATGTCCATCGTCCGCAGCGTTTGCATGGCATAGCAGAGAATGTCGCGACTGATCGCCTGCGTGACATTCTCCACGAGCTTCGGTCCGTAAGATTCAATCCGTGCCCACTTTTTCGAGAGATTGAGTCCCATGTAAGTGACGGATTCGCCGCCAAACTGATTCTCCCCAATGCGCGGCTTCACATAGGCAAGCCTGCGCCCACACGGAAGCTCGATGAACATCATGCTGCCTTGATAGATGAACCGGATGCCATGGGTAACCTTTGTGCTGCGCTCCTTGATACAGTCCTTCGTGGCGCGATACACCGCCCACCAGAAGTCCACGATGTTCGGATTTGCTGCACGCCATGCATCCACGAGCGGATTCAGCTCCTCTTCCTTCATCCCAGACTCCAATGCACCGAATGCTTTCAGCGCACCAACGGAGCCGCCGTATCCACTCGACAATTCTGCTAATTTACCATACTGCCTGAGATGCCCGTTCTCTCCATGCTTGACCACATTGCAATGGAACATCCTGCCCGCTGTAGCGCAGTAGATGTCGCCATCATTTGCAAAAACGTCCATGCGCCATCGTTCCTTGGCAAGCCATGACAGTACCCGTGCTTCAATGGCAGAGAAGTCCGCGACAATGAATTTTCTGCCCTCCTTGGAAATAAAAGCAGTACGGATAAGCTGTGACAGGACATCCGGCACGGATTCATAGAGCAGTTCCAGTGCCGCAAAACTTCCCTGCCGCACGAGACTGCGGGCGTATTCGAGGTCGGCGAGATGATTCTGAGGAAGATTTTGTAATTGAATGTGGCGTCCCGAAAACCGCCCGGTACGGTTCGCACCATAGAACTGGAACATCCCCCGTGCACGACCATCCGAGCAAACGGTATTCTGCATTGCCTGATATTTCTTCACCGAGGATTTTGCAAGCTGCTGCCGAAGTTCCAGTACTTCCTTCAGCGGATCGGGAACATTGGCAAGGAGGGCAGTCACGGACTTCTTGTCGAGCGACTCGGTTTCAACTCCCTGCTCCTTGAGCCATGCCTTCATCTGCGTGACACTGTTCGGGTTCTCAAGGCTGGTCAAAGTTTTCAGCCTGTCCGTCAGTTTTTCCTTGGTTCGCACGTCGATCTGGACGGCGTTCTCCACCAAGGGCATATCCAGACGTATCCCGCGGTCATTGATCTCCTGGTCGAGTACATACTCCTCCCACACCGACTGCGGCACAGGATATTTGGAGAGACGCTTCTGAATCGCCATCTCCACTTCGACATCGCGGCGGTTGTAAGACTTGAAGAGGTCCCACTTCGCTCCCGTGGGTTCGTGGAACGGAGGCGTTGAAAAATAGCGGATCAGAGCCTTACCCTCGTTCATTTTCTGCTCTTCCAGTCCAAGCACACGTCCAACGCCGGCAAGTGAGAGCGGCAGTCCCATGTAGGCAGACCAGACCATTGTGCATCGCCAACTGTGGGGACTCAGAAAGCGGGCACACTCCGTAGAAAGTGGATGATTGTCATGGAACGGATCGAGGGCTATCCCCAAGTCCGACAAGTAACGCGACAGGCACACACGTTCAAAGTTGGCGTTGAATGCCCACTTGATGACGCTCTCATCGGTCAGAGCATCCAGAATTTCCTGCGGAATCTGTTCTCCGTTAGCAATGTCAATGACCTGCACAGCACCGCCGTCCACGGAATATCCAAAGAGCAAGATCGCGAAATCCTCTGCCTCTGCGTATCGATAAACACCACTTTTCCCAATATCCACACTGCTTCGCGTTTCAAGATCGATAGATAATGACTTCATGTATGTTCTCCTTCCGTGACAAAGGCAGCGAGGAAGAATCCCCGCTGCCCGTGTCGGTCAACTCTTATTTAGCTGAGAAAATCCTCGTCTTCGTCTGCGAAGTCATCCTCGGCGCGGGTCTTGCCCCCGAGCGGCTCACCGTCGGAAATCTTCTGCAGGTTGTTCAGTCCGCAAGCGATGCCCTTGTTGCCGTTCGAGTTGAATGCGTAGAAGTTGATGCTTGCTCGTCCGTAAACGCCGGAGTAGACCTCCGAGTGCTCGATGATCGGATTGCGGGCAGCATCCACGATGCCGGGCGCGGTCGCAGAGTTTGCGTTGATGAAGTAGCTGTCCTTATACGCCTCATCGTCCGGGCGTTCCACATCGCCGTCACGAAGTGGGTTCTTGATCGCCGTGAGTGCGGGCACGGACTTGCTGCTGCCCTTGAGCTTTGATTGCCCTTCCTCGTATGCCGCCTGAATGGCGTTCTTCACTGCCGTCACTGTCTTGGTGTCGCTCTTCGGTATGATGAGCGACACGCTGAACTTCGGCGCACCGCCGTTAATGGACTTTGCCTGCCAGACGTTGGCATAGCTCCAACGTGTCTTGACACCCGTGATCACTTTTGTCGGATTGATAACTTTTGCCATGATGTGTTTTCTCCTCAACTTTCCTTGAAATCTTCTGCTGCGGTATTCATCGCCGGCCGCTTGTCGCTCATGGGAGCAAGTGTAGGTTTCCCCTGCGGCTTGACAACGAGGCTGCCGAGCAGTTCCTCAAACTTACTTTTTCCGAGCAGACCAGTCATCGCCGTAATTCCGAGCAGTTTTTGCTCATACGGCTCAAAGCCTGCTTCTTTGACGGTTTTGGCGACAGCCGCCTCATCGGTGTATTTCCGATTCGAGCGGCCTTCCACCAGTTTCCAGTCCGTCCACTGTTTCCCTTGAATCGCCCGCTGCAGGGCGTATTCCTTGATGTCGCTGACCCATGCGGCGAGTGTGTCAGCCTTTGCAAGCACCGCTTCTACTTCCGAATCTTCCAGTGTCGGTGGCATTTCGAAGTCATACCGGGCGAGTTCCAGATTGTACTCTGCCCGCTTGCGGCAGGTCGCCTTGATTTTGCAGAACTGGCAATGTGCTCCGGCGCAGAACACTCCTTCTCCTTCGTGTGCCAACTTTGCCGCAGGTACAAGCGTATCTGCCGCCCATGCCAGAAGATCAGCTTTCGAGATGATGAACTCCGAGATGTTGGCGAGACGAGGCTGGAAGATCACCATCCGCACCTCTTCGATGTCGTAGAGACCGTCGAACATCTGGACGCAGCCAAGCGCGTAGCACATCATCTGCGGATTGTGGTCAGCACTGACCTCGATGCCTTTGCCGTGTTTGTAGTCCACGATGCAGACGGTCTTGCCGGAGATGATGAGCGTGTCGGCTGTGCCGAACCCATCGGGTACAAAGTCCGAGAAGTCCACACGCTGCTCCACGGACACCATCGTATCCTTCGACTCCTCGCGGAACTGCGACACAAGCCCCATAACGAACTGGGCATAAAAGTCTGCACACTCTTCCATCTCACTGTCATAGGAGGACAGCTTCTTGGTCGGATCGCGCACCCGCTCCCCAAGAGCCTTGCGGAGTTTGTACTCGCAGAGCGTATGCGCGTCTGTCCCTTGGGCGGCATACTCACTCGGCGTGTCGGGTTGCTCCGCATTGAGCCGCGCCGACGGCGGACAGGCAATCCAACGTGCGGCAGAGGATGCCGAGAGGACGGCATGTTTACGTGCCAATCTTCTCAGCCTCCTTCAAGAGTGCCGTATAGTACTCCGGCACAAGCTCGCTGAGTTTTGCCGCGCCGAACTTGGAGATCAGTGACTTGACTGCGGCACTGTGCCCTTCGACAGAGAGCTTCGCAAGCACGGTGCGTACCTCCTCAAGTGTCGGCGCGGCTTCCTCCGATTCCGAGACCTTCGGTTGCTCCTCGCCTTGAGAACTCTGTACGATTTCCTCAAGGACATCGACGAGCCGGCGCAATGTCGCCACAAGCTCTGCTGTGACTTCATTCTGTTCCCGCATAGGTATCACTTCCTTTCGATTAACTGCGGGCATCTTCACCTTCCTATAAAGAAGAGGACACCTGCCCGCAGTCTGGTCACCAGATTTTACAAAATATCCTCAATCTGCTCTTGCAGTCTGGGCATGAATTTCTTCATACGCTTACGAACACTTTCTTTGGATTTGAAGCCGACAGCACCAGCAATCTCGCGTTCAGACTGTCCCGCCGCCCTGCGGATAAGAATTTCATGGTCGATGGGATCGAGTTTGGCGAGAGCCTCGTACAGCGTGCGATTACGCTCCTCGCGGACTGCGGTGTCGGCGACATCCTCATGGACGGGAAGTGCCGGGTCATTGACCTCCACCGCACGTTCTAAAGAGATTGTCCGATACACGGGATGTGAGCATCCATCACAGCTGCGGTTGGCGCAGCAGGGCTTTCCTTCATAGATACAGTGTTGCTCACGCTTTTCCCGCTTATCCTCCCGCCAGATTGGGCGCATGACGACGGAGTATTGATTAGCATCGACAGGTGCATAAATTGCCCGCCCCGACGCCTTGAAGAACTTTTCTCCGGCAGCCTTCCGCCGGACGAGTTCATCCATGCCCGTATCCCGGATTCTTCCGTTTTCGTGGATCTGAATCGGGACGGGGACATACACGCCCAGCTTCTTACTGTGCTGAAAACGATGTCCCTGCTGCAGGAGTTCCTTGACCTCCTGCGCGGAGTAGTCTTTGATGATACCGTTAAGCTGGATTTTCATAGTTTTGCGTTCCTTTCGTTCTTGCCGAACGGCAGGATGCAAAACTACACACGGGCTTCACTCCAAAAATGGGCATAAAGAAGCACGGTGGGAGCATAGAAATACTGACAAGCTCGTATGCTGTCAGAATCCCTGTTTGCATCCCGCCGTCCTATGGCCATCTTGGACAACAGATTGACTTACTTAGGGAAACCGAATTTGATTCTTCCTACCACATCCTTAAAAAAATCTCCCTCTACAAAGAAACGGACACATACATCCGATTTGGTCACCGCTTTTTGATTAGAATTTTTTCTGTTTTTTTCTCACAAAAGCGAGAAAAGAAACTCTTGCTCGTGTTATAATTTAGATGTACTAGATTTCCTCTGCCCCCGGATAAAACGACGAAGGTGCAAGGACTGTCTTGGAAATGTGTTATAATAGTTCTATGCACTATCTTCACAGAGAGATTTCATATGCTGTGCTTGATGAGGACTTCTACAAAATCAACTTACTAATAGCAGTTTAGCAAAATAGCTTATTTAAAAATCGGACTGGACGGACACTCCCGGACGCTCTCGGACAGAAAGGAAATCTTCAAACAGGAGGAATATAAGTCATGACTTTTTCTGAATATGCTACAGGTCTTTCAGCCTATATTTCATATGGAAAATCGGAGTATGACTATTTCACTGAGCTGATCGGGAATTTCATACAAGATGCTGCAATGGACGCCTGTAAACTACTGAAGAGACAGAATGACACAAAGTATCGATACATCAAAGGAATCCGCCTCATTCAAGTAAAGGATGCACAATATCTCTATGACCACCGTGATAAGGAAAAATTCTCGCATTGGATATGGGAGAGAATGGATGATACATCGTCTTATGACAAGATATCAGCTTGGTTGGTCAGACATAACATTTCAAGTAATGATCCAGCCACAGCATGTGCAGACCTGTTAGAGTCTATAATCTTAGACATCATCAACAATATTGCCTCATCTCCCCCCTCTCAAAAATCTGATTTAGATCTGACGCTGATCAATGACATCCAAGAAAAAATAAAGTCGCTCCCCCGTCCGGCTAATGTACCGGTTCCTAAGGAAGCGACTCAAAATGAGGAAACATATATTGATGAGTTGTTTTTAGCATACGGCGATGCCGAGGGCATGGATGTGTTTTCAAGGAATGACCTTATATCATTTCCCGACTATGAGGAGGATTTAAATGGTCGCCGCATCGATTTTTATGCGGCTGAAAGCATACGGCGCGGAGTATTAGAGTTGGGCAGTGGCAGTCTAACAGATCAATTTGACGTCTTGAAATCCGAAACTCTTGTCGGCGTGACAGACACAGCAAAACGAGCACACCCGAATGGTTATGAGCGTATGCTTGCAGTAATGGAGCAGGCAGTCACCACACCGATGACAAACTATGTTCTCAGCGCATCTCCATATTGGATCGGTGGAAAAATCAAAAAAGGTGTATGCCATCATCTTGTGAACGACGGTAAACTTGCATGGATAAGGAGAAGAAAGAAGCAATGAGTGAATCCGCCCTTGGCTCAGTCTTTGAAATTTCTCTCCGTATTCTTCTCATGCTGAAAGAGTTGTTTCCTTCAAAATTAGATGAACAACAAGTCAGTGCATTAGATTTCATCTCTGTTTACGCATCAGACTTTGGTCTACTGGACGAAAACCTGCATGGATATGGCGATTACAGATTTAGTGAATATCCAGCAAGAAAGCATATGGTGGATTCTGCTTTAAAAAACCTTGTACTGGATGGATATGTTCGCCTATCTCCCACCCCAACCGGGTACAGATACTCCATTACAGAGCTTGGAATGGCGGTCTGTAAGCAATTTGACAATGACTATGCAAAAGAATACATTATTGCGACTCATGCTGTACTTAGTAAGTTTAATGGAGCAAATGCCAAGGCGATGTTGAAAGAAATAAACAAGCTTACTGTTCAATCACTAAAGGAGGTCGGACATGAATAGATTTTATATTGAAAAACTGATCGTGTCCGGTGGATGGCACAAAGACACCGTCATTGATTTCAAACCTGGTTTGAATTTTATATTGGGGCCTTCCAATACAGGAAAAAGCCTCATCATGGACTGCTTGGATTATGTATTCGGATTCTCCCCGAAGAAAAACCGACCTTCAAAAATTGTTGATAACCAATACGGCTATGAGTATGTCACGCTCCATTTGGCAACAGGCACAGGAAGCGTTATTCTGAAGCGCAAAATAGCTGATTCAAAAATTCTCGTCAGCGGCACAGATCCAACAGTTGAGCATGGTACATACAGCGTAAGTCATAACGCCAAGAAGAATATCAACGCTGTCTATCTTCATTTGCTTGGAATTGATGAACCGCATGTTATTCGTTCGGCAGAAACAGGCACTAAAACTCAAGATCTAACATGGAGAAGTATGCTCCATCTGTTTTTCATTCGACAAGGAGATGTTGCAAGAGAAAGCTCAGCGTTACTGGCGCCCAATAGCCCGGGTCACACGGCATCAGCATCCGTACTGTTATACTTATTAACTGGGAAAGATGCCAATTCCCTTATTGCAACAGAAGATCCTAAAATCAGTGAAGCAAAAAAGAAGGCCGTGATTGGATACATCCAAGAAAAAGTAAAGGAACTCACTGCCAGACGAGAAAAACTGGAAGTTGCTCTCTCATCCTCAAGTATCACAGATCCTCGTACGAGCGTCGAGCGTATTCGAAAAGAGATTTCTGACCTGCAGACACGAATGGATGCTGCTGCAAAAGAAAGTCAGCAGATTATGTCGGAAATCTATGCATGGAATGGTAAACTCTCCGAATCAAAAACTGTAGAACATAATCTTTCTGTCCTACACCAACAGTATCAAGCTGATATCAGGCGAATCGAGTTTATTGTTGATGGCGCAGCGAGTATCTCACCTATCCGAAAAAAAGTTAAGTGCCCTATCTGCGGTGAATATGCAGAACGTGTACAGAGCACATCTTTTATTGAAGCATCTGCAGCTGAGCTTGAAAAAATTAAACATCATCTATCCGAACTGAATATTGCTCAGAAGGACGTCAATCATCAACAAAAAACGATCATTACCACAATCAGAGCATTAGAAGAAAAGAAGGATACTATTGATACTCTGATTACTAACCAATTACAACCTCAATTAAGTTCTTTTGAAGAAAAACTTGAACAACATCTAAAACTGATACGACTTTCAGGAGAGCTCGATTTTGTCCGTCAAGACGAAATACAGTACAGTAGTGAGTTGTTCAACAAGGAAACAGAAGAAATATCGCGCCCCTCGAAGTATAATGTGTTCGAGGATTATGACTACGATCTCATCAAAGGCTTTGAAGAGAAGCTTCGTCAGATTTTGAAAGCCTCCCATATTGGAGGAGCGAATTCAGCAAGACTTAACATGGAAAACTTCGACATTGAGATTGATGGGCTAAAAAAATCTGTCTCAATGGGCGGAGGCTTCTGCGGGCTACTGAACACAATCACAACAATGGCGATGAGTTCATACCTCATTGATCTTGGAAGGAATGCTCCCGGCTTCTATGCAGTCGATTCCTCCTTGACGCAGCTCTCTGAAGCGGAACATAAAGAACAAAACGATACCATAAAACAAAATTTCATAAAGTATCTCATCTCTAATGCCCACGAACGACAGGTCATCATTGTTGAGCAAACAAAACGTATGCCCTTCATTCCCACTGACAGTGAGGAAAATGCTGTCCATGTTATTCAATTCTCTAGAAACAAAGAAAAAGGTAGGTATGGATTTTTGAATGATGTGTATAATGCGGAAGATCAATAATTCTTAGTTACTTTTACAAAGCACTTGCCCTCAATCATAATTTCTAAGTATCCCCTTACTCAACTATAACAAAGTATGTTTTGGTCTTGAGATAGAAGAACGGAGGGAGAAGAACCGATATTGCTAGATGATGACATATATCGTACGGATTTTAAGGAATCGCTGATAAAATGAAGGCCGTCAAATGGGCGTAGCTCTTTTCGTCCGAACAAGGAAGAAAAAATGCGTCAAGATGGTGGCAAATTGTAAGTTTAATTGTCGCAAGTTCTCGTTAAACTTTTAGCAAATTATAAAATCGCAACATACATATCGTTTGGGCTCTTTGTCAATAGTTACGGAAAATATTTACGGCTATTTTTTAGGGAAACACTGATAAATTCTTATGTTGCGCAACTCTGCCTCGAAAGATTACAATAGAGAAAGACAATAAACGATGAGGGAGAGACAAAAATGG
>NZ_ALJR01000025.1:0-94541 GCF_000287655.1 Selenomonas sp. FOBRC9 | reverse complement strand
AGAAGATCCGATTTACAGACTTTTCTTCACAGACTCTCATTTAGAGGTGATGCGGGATTTTCGCGCCTAGCTTTGTCATTTCGTCAAACGCTTCAGTCGACGTAGGTTTCATCTACGCCTTCCCTCGCGTTTTCCTCATTCCTCGCTATGCATCGAAACTTCCGCATCACCGGGCAGTGTTGATGCGGGATTTTCGCGCCTAGCTTTGTCATTTTGTCAAACGCTTCGGTTGGCGTAGGGTTCATCTATGCCTGCCCTCGCATTCTCCTCATTCCTCGCTGTGCATCGAAACTTCCGCATCAACAAGCGGCGTTGTTGAGGCGGGATTTTCGCGCCTAGCTTTGTTATTTCGCCAAACGCTTCGGTCGATGTAGGTTTCATCTACGCCTGCCCTCGCGTTTTCCTCATTCCTCGCTGTGCATCGAAACTTCCGCATCAACGAGCGACGTTGTTGAGGCGGGGGATGGGGGGCGCGCCTAGTTTTGTCATTATGGGGAGGCGTTGCGTCGCCATAACGCGTTTTATGAACTAAAAAATCGACAGCCGCTCTATTTCGAGCAAGCTGTCGATCTATGTCGATATTACCATAAAACTGTGAACCATCCTTATTTAGTTGTGTGGTCGCCTTTCCACTGCGTGTACGCCTCGTGTATCTGCGCCTTGGAAAGCCTTATATTGTACGTTCAGCTGAAACCGTTTTGGAGATCCCATAGACTCATCCAATTTGCGCGCTTGGTTTTCGAAATCGAATCGTACAGAAGGAATTTGTCAACTGCCCGAACCACCGGGGAGTGACTGCGCTGCAACCGGCTTTTTTGACACTATGCCATGTGCGTATCGGCAGAATCCGCCGCCGCAATACTTCTTCAAAGATGCATTCCCGTCAATGGGCATGGTCACCGCGCTGAAGAATTTGTGTCAATAGACATTCTCCTTTCCGCTAGTTTCGAACCTAGGAGATATATCTCTTTTCTGCGTTTATCATATCATAATCCCGAGGGAATCGCAAGCATTTTTTAGCAAATTGCGTTATAATATAGAAACTTCTATATACGCCGGAGGGATACATTTGCTTTCGATGTTTGTTGACTTTCTCTTCCCGCCCCGCTGTCCGAGCTGCAAATCGTATGTGGAGCGGCGAGGCGGTTTTTGCGGTGCTTGTACGAGACGACTCACAGGACTGCGCACGGTCGCCCGTTCTGTGGATGCCGTATCGTATCTTGCGGGGATTTGGGCGCTCGGATATTACCGTGAAGGTGTGCGGGATCTCCTGCGTACGCTCAAGTACCGGCGGGAGAAAAGTGTTTTGCCCTATCTCCATGGCATGCTCGCTGCCGGGGAAGCGGTACTCATGCAGCTCCCGGAGCAGATCGTCGCCGTACCTGTTCCGCTCGCTCCCGCGCGCGCACATGAGCGTGGATTCAACCAGACGGAGCTGATTTTTGCGCCGTGGCTAAAGGCGCACGGGATCGCATTCGAATCGCTGCTCGTACGCAGCCGTGAAACTGCACCGCTTTATGAGTTCTCGCGCGAAGAACGCCGCCGTGAGCTGCGCGGGGCATTTGTATGCGCGAATGGCGCACAGATCGCGGGACGGCATATCCTGCTTCTCGACGATATTATGACGACGGGGACAACTCTTCTGGAGTGTGCTCGCACGCTCAAACGCGCGGGTGCGGAAAATATATATGCCCTTGTCCTTGCGAGTGAGCATAGCTGACCCTTTATAAAGAGAAGTTCTAAGTACTGCAGCGGTTTTACTTGCAGACAGCCGGACAATTTAGTAGAATATAGACGCAAAGTAAGCGGAATTGGAATAAATTGTATTGGAAAAATAGTCAAGTACAGCTCGAAATCTGAGCCCACGTTTTGTTGTGCCCCGGGCAGTGCAGAACAATCCGAGTGCAGAATAAAGATGTTCTGCGTTGAAATTATTGTATGGAAAATATCAAGGGAGGAGAACCTTTTATGGAAGATCAGGATTCGCGTGTACGTCCAATGAGTGAGGCGGAGAATGCTGCGTATCGTGGCGTTACGGTTGATGAGGATGGTACGGCGGCCGATGCGGAGTCGCCGCAGGCAGAAGCATACCGGTCTTCGGGCGGGGCATATGAGCGCGCGCAGCGAAGTTCCGTGCGTTATGTCCGTATCGGCGGAGCGCCGCCGCAGCCGTCGCTCCTTTCCTCCATTATTTGGGGGCTTGTCCTTGCCGCGCTGCTTGCTTTCATCATCTTCGTCGCACTGCCCGCGATTGCTATGGTGATTGTCGGTGTCTGTATTCTCGGGGCAATCGTCAGTCTCGTTGGGAGAGGGCGTGTGCTTGCGTGGCTGACGCGGCATTTATACGGAAGGTAGAAAATTCAGCGTGGCGATCCGGACGAAAATATTTGGTGAAGCCACAGGCGAGTTTGCGTGATATAGGGCTTTACAAAGCCTATATCATATGATATACTCTAGGAAATTCATTTAAGACGTGGAAAGAGTGGGTGAAAGCCCACTCTTTCATTCATGTAAAAAGGAAGCAGGGCGCTTTGCGTCGTGCTTCCCTCTGTGATGCGGTTAGGATAGAGAGGAAAACGATGAGCGCGAAGATCGAGGAGCGCGTCGAGGAGATCGTACGGGATCTCCTGCCGGTGCAGCCGGAATTAGAACTCGTAGACGTCGAATATGTACGTGAACGCGATTGGTATCTGCGCGTCTACATCGACAAGGAGGGCGGCATCGACATTGAGGACTGCCGGATGCTCAGCGAGCACCTGGAGGAGGTTCTTGACCGTGAGGACTTCATTTCCGATGCCTATATCCTCGAAGTCTCCTCGCCCGGACTTGATCGTGTTCTGCGCAAGGCACGCGATTTTGAGCGGGAACACGGCAAGCGTGTCGATGTGGCGCTCTATGCGCCCCTTGACGGTAAAAAGAACTTGACGGGTGCGCTCACCGGCTATGACGGAAATGTATTGATACTGGACGACGATGTGCGCATCCCGATGGAGCAGATATCTCAGGTGCGTCTGCATATCGACTTTTAGGGAGGATTTGGGCTTTGGCAAGAAAGATCACAAAGGAGACGAATGCCGGAAAAGAGTTCCTTCAAACATTAAAGGAGCTTGCGTACGAGAAGGGGATCGACGAGGAACTCCTTTTTGAAACCATCGAGGCGGCGTTGATTTCAGCCTATCGGCGCAACTTTGGATCGGCGCAGAACGTACGCATTGCGCTTTCACGCGAGACGGGCGCATTCCACGTCTTTGCCATCAAGACGGTGGTCGAGGAAGCCGAAAGCGGTGTCACAGACATCTCTCTTGCACAGGCGCATGCCATCAATCCGGACTATCAGGTCGGCGATGTGGTCGAGATCGAGATGACTCCTGCAAACTTTGGGCGCATTGCAGCGCAGACGGCGAAACAGGTGGTCATGCAGCGTCTGCGCGAAGCGGAACGCGGCATTGTCTACGAAGCGTATATGAATCGCTCCGCCGATATCGTGACGGGAATTGTTCAGCGCATTGAGGGACGCAGCGTCTATGTCGATATCGGCAAAGCAGAGGCCGTGCTGATGCCGACCGAGCAGATACCCGGCGAGACATACAACTATGGCGATACCATTCGTGCGTACATCATTGAGGTCAAACGCTCGCCCCGCGGTCCGCAGATCATGCTCTCGCGCACGCACCCGGGACTTCTCAAAAAGCTGTTCGAACTCCAGGTGCCCGAGATGCAGGAAGGCATCGTCGAGATCAAGGCGATTGCGCGTGAGGCAGGCAGCCGCTCTAAGGTCGCTGTCCACTCTACAGAGGAGCGTGTCGATCCCATCGGCGCGTGTGTCGGCCCGCATTTCATGCGTGTACAGGCTGTGGTAGACGAGCTGGCTGGCGAGAAGATCGACATTGTGAAATGGAGTGAAGATCCCGCGACCTACATTGCGAACTCGCTGAACCCCGCAAAGGTCATTTCGGTCGCCGTGAGCGAGACAGAGAAGCTCTCCCGCGTCGTCGTGCCGGATTATCAGCTCTCGCTTGCCATTGGCAAGGAGGGGCAGAATGCCCGACTGGCGGCTAAGCTCACAGGATGGAAAATCGACATCAAGAGCGAGTCGCAGGCAGCACAGGAAGAGAACGGCGGTATGCCGGAACCCGTCGACGACATAGATGCCGCGGAGACCTCCGCGGCGGGGGAGGGCTAAATGGAGCCGGCGAAACAGCCCGAGCGGCTGTGCGTCGGCTGTCGGGAGAAGCATCCCAAGGGCGAACTCATCCGCATTGTGCGTGCTCCGTCGGGGGATGTTTCCATCGACGCGACGGGAAAGAGTCCCGGGCGCGGCGCGTATCTCTGTCCGCGTGAAGAGTGTCTGCTGGCAGCGCGGAAACACAACGGTCTCGCGTGGTCGTTCAAGGGGCGGGTTGCGACCGCTGTCTACGATGCACTCTCGGAAGCCCTGCGGGCGCGTACGGAGGGCTAGATGATGAATGCACAGACTGAGAACCGTGTCGAGAATTTACTGAGTATGGCGGCGCGCGCGCGCCGCATCGTCTCAGGTGCGTTCGTGGCGGAGGAGACACTTGGAAAAGGGCGAGGGACATACCTCTTGCTCGCGGCGGATGCCTCGGAAGAAACAAAGCGCAAATTTACGAATATGGCGGAACGACGGAATGTTCCATATGTGGAGTTATTAAGAGCAGAGCGGCTGGGACGGTGCCTCGGAAAAGAGTACCGCGCGGTCGCCGTATTGATAGATAGAGGATTTGCGGAGCGGCTGGACGCCTATCTGCATGAAATACCGACGGGGGTGGATTGATGTCAGAATCGAAATACAGAATCACCGATTTGGCGAAAGAATTCAAGACGGACAAAAATACCATTATTGATATTCTGAAGAGCAAGAACTACAAAGTGAAGAACATGTTCAGTGCTGTCGGTGAGGAAGAGCGCGCCGCCGTCAAGGCGGAGCTTGGGCGGACGGCAAAGCCCGTACGCAGGGAGTCCATGCAGAGCAAAGCCCCCGCTCCGCAGCAAGAGCGCCTCGCAAAGAAGGACGTACGACCTGCAGCACCGGCACAGAAGGATGGTGAGTCCGCAGCCTCGGCAGGAAGGGCAGAGATACCCGCGCCGGAGAAGCAGGTACTGCGTGCCCGAACAAAGGCACCCGGCATTGTAATCGTACGTCAGGCGCCTGCTAAGACGCGCAGTGAGAGTACCGGAGCGTCGAATGCAGGAAGCTCTCGTCCCGCACGGTCCTCGTCCGCCGGCGGAAACGCGGGCGGACGTACCGGAGGCGGAGCGCGTCCTGCGGGACGCTCCGGTGTGGGGCGTCCAAGCGCACCCGCTGCAATGGCGGCACCACCGCCCGCAGAAGGCCGTGAGACCGGTCGTCGCCGCAGCGGACGAGGCGGCGAGAACACGGGCGGCGCAGACCGCAGCCGCGGCAGCCGCGGCGGACAGCGGCGTGACCGTGAGGAGCGGACGGATCTGCCGCGTGCAGGGCGCAGCGGCGCGCGCAAACAGCGTAAGGGACGCACTGCGCCCGCACCCGCGCCAAAGATCGAGATCGCCCGTCCGAAGCACATCAAGCTGCCCGAGACGATCGCCGTCAAGGATCTCGCATCCAAGATGAGCTACACCGCGTCCGACATCATCAAGAAACTGCTCCTCATGGGCGTCATGGCGAGCATCAATCAGGAGATCGATTTCGACACGGCAACCCTTGTTGCCGCCGAGTTCGGCGTCACGACCGAGGAGCTGCCGCCGGATGTCGATCCGACGCTGATCCCCGAGATCGTCGACGATCCGAAGACGCTCAAAGAGCGTCCGCCTGTCGTCACCGTCATGGGACACGTCGACCACGGCAAGACCTCGCTGCTCGACGCGATCCGCAACACCTCCGTCAGCACGCACGAGGCGGGCGGCATCACACAGCACATCGGTGCCTATCAGGTGATCTGTCAGGGCAAGAAGATCGTATTCCTCGATACCCCCGGACACGAGGCGTTCACGGCGATGCGTGCGCGCGGCGCTCAGATTACGGACGTCGCGATCCTTGTCGTTGCGGCAGACGACGGTGTAATGCCGCAGACAGTCGAGGCGATCGATCATGCAAAATCGGCGAATGTCCCCATCATCATCGCCATCAACAAAATTGATAAGCCCGGCGCGAACCCCGAGCGCGTCAAGCAGGAACTCATGGAGTACGGACTGGTCGCCGAGGAATACGGCGGCGAGACCATCATGGTGCCGGTATCTGCAAAACAGCGCATGGGCATTGACGAACTCCTCGAGAATATCCTGCTCGTCGCCGAGGTGGAGGAGCTGAAGGCAAATCCGAACCGCGAAGCGCGCGGCGTCATCATCGAGGCAAAACTCGACAAGGGACGCGGCTCCGTTGCGACCGTCCTCGTGCAGAGCGGCACCCTGCGCATCGGCGACTCCATCGTCGTCGGCACAGCATACGGACATGTGCGCGCGATGATCAACGACCGCGGGGATAACGTCAAGAAGGCGGGACCCTCCATGCCGGTTGAGATTTTGGGACTGAACGATGTCCCGTCGGCGGGCGACATCCTCGCCGCCGTCGACGAAAAACAGGCGCGCTCCATCGCCGAGGCACGTCTCGGCAACCAGCGCCGCGATCTCATCAAGTCTAAGAGCGTCTCGCTCGACGCACTCTTCCAGCAGATCCAGCAGGGCGACATCAAGGATCTCAACATCGTCGTCAAGGCAGACGTGCAGGGCTCTGTCGAAGCGCTGAACAACGCCCTGCTCGGACTCAACAAGAACGACGAAGTGCGCGTCAACATCGTCCATTCGGGCGTCGGTGCGGTCAGCGAGTCCGACATCATGCTCGCAACGGCGTCGGGCGCGATCGTCATCGCGTTCAACGTCCGACCGGATGCAAACGCACGCCGTCTCGCGGACACCGAGAACGTCGACATTCGCACCTACCGCGTCATTTACGACGCGCTGAACGACGTCAAGGATGCGATGAGCGGCATGCTCAAGCCGAAATACAAAGAGGTTATTCAGGGACGCGTTGAGATTCGTCAGGTTATGCGATTCTCCAAGGCGCTCGTCGCGGGCTCGTACGTCCTCGAGGGCAAGATTCACAACAATTCGAAGATCCGCATCCTGCGTGACAACGTGGAGCTGTTCGACGGAGAGATCGACTCCCTGCGTCGGTTCAAGGACGAGGTGAAGGAAGTCGCCGCGGGCTACGAATGCGGCATTTCCATCGTCGATTACAAGGATTTCGCCGAGGGCGACATCATCGAAGCCTATACGATGGAGGAGATCGAAACCTCCATCGCCGAGGCGAATAAAGCAGCCGAGGAAAAGCGTGAGGCACAGGCGGCAGCTGCAGCCGCGGCACAAGCGGAGGCTGCGCCCGAGGAGTAAGAAAGGAGCGTGACGGCTTGTCTAAGGTTCGCGTTGAAAAAGTCCAAGAGTTAATGAAACAGGAGATCAGCGACATCATTCTCCATGATCTGAAGGATCCGCGCATCGGCTTTGTGACCGTCACATCCGTCGCCTGTACCGAGGATCTCCGCGAGGCGAAGATCTATGTCAGCGTCATGGGGGATGAAAAGGGCGTGCAGGAGAGTCTTGCAGGGCTGAATCGCGCGCTCGGATATGTCCGACGCGAGATCGGCAGACGCATCCGACTGCGCTTTACCCCTGAGATCAGCTTTGCGCTCGACATCTCGCTGAACTACAGCGATCATATCCAGCGCATACTGAACACCCTTCATGAGGAAAAACCTGCAGGGGCGCGGGAGGAGACCACATGAAAATTAATCTGACTGATACGGCGCGTCTCCTGCACGATGCACAGACCGTCATTTTGACTTCACACATCCGCCCCGACGGCGACTCCATCGGATCGACGCTCGGACTGATGCATTTCCTCCGTAGCCTCGGCAAGGATGCGCGCGTCCTCATCGACGACGAGCTCCCACGCACATTCCGCGTACTGCCGGGGCTCGATACGATCGAGCGCCCCGAAGAAGGACAACGCTATACAGCCGACCTTCTCGTTGTCTGCGATGTCGAACTGCGGCGCACAGGGGCGGTTGTCCCGTCCGTCGATGCGCTACGCGTGCTTAACATCGACCATCATGTCACGAACGACGAGGAAGCCGAGTACCTTTACCTCGACCCGAGTCGCGCTGCGACTTGCGAGATCATGTGCGAGATCATCCGCGAGATGGGCGGCACATGCTCACTCGATATGGCGACCTGTCTCTACACGGGGATCGCGACGGACACGGGATTCTTCCGATTCTCCAATACCACGCCGCACACGATGCGCACGGCGGCGGATCTCATCGAGATCGGCGTCAAGCCGAACATCATCTCCGTTGCCATGGAGATGAAATCCTACGACGAGGTCATGGCGCAGGTGCGCGCGATCCGAAACCTCGAGATGTTCTATGACGGCAAAGTCGCCGCCGTATTCATCGATGAGGGGCGTGCGAAAGAGGTCAAAACGACCGAGGGACTGCTCGATAAGCTCCGCGTCATTGAGGGAACGCAGATCGTATTCTTCATGAAGTGGCTCGAACACGATACCTACCGCGTCAGTATGCGCTCCAAGGGCGTCAACGTCTCGCGCATCGCGCAGGAATTTGACGGCGGCGGGCATATCCGCGCGGCGGGCTGTACCCTGCACGCACCGTTTGACGAGGCGCGCAGCATGATCCTCGCCGCCATCGGGAGGGGACTAAGCGAATAATATGGACGGATTCATCAACGTATTGAAACCGCCGGGAATGTCGTCGCACGATGTCATTGATGTCGTGCGGCGTATTTTTAAGCAAAAACGCGTGGGACACGCCGGCACACTGGATCCAGCGGCGGCGGGCGTGCTCCCCGTCGCGCTTGGACGCGCGGCGCGTCTCATCGAGTACATGGAGATCGCGGACAAATCCTATCGCGCCGAGCTGTCTTTCGGATGCGCGACCGATACGGGCGACGTCTACGGCACGGTCACGGAATCACTGCCGGCATTTTCCTTTCCGCCGGAGGACGTCGTCATCAAAACGCTCGTTGGGTTTATCGGCACAATAGATCAGCGGCCGCCCGCGCATTCCGCGATAAAGATCGGCGGCAAGCGCGCCTATAACCTCGCGCGCAGCGGCGCAGGTGTCGAGATTCCCGTGCGGCGCGTGGAGATTTACGGCATTACGTTTCTTGAATACAATCCTGCGCGGCATAGCATTCTCTTTGACGTCGACTGTTCCAAGGGGACATACATCCGCACACTCTGCATGGACATTGGCGCAAAGCTCGGACTGCCCGCGCTCCTGCGGTTCCTCCTGCGTACGCGTGTCGGGGAATTTTATCTGAGTGACTCCTATACGCTCGAAGAACTAGCCAATGTACGCACGGAGGCACTGTGCACGCTTGATGAAGTCCTCGGGCATATCCCGCGCTATGAACTCGACCCTGCGCGCGTCAAGGCGTTTTACAGCGGACTCTCTACCACGGAGCGGAACGACGCGCTTTGCGAGGGTCTGTACCGCGTCTACAGCGGTAGTGTGTTCCTTGGCATCGGGCGCTATGACGCGGCGGCGCAGGAGATGTACCCTGAGAAAGCGTTTCCGCCGCTGTAGGGCAGGGCAATGGTCTCCATAAATAGGGCTCACGTATAAAGGAGCTGTGCGGTTAGGTTGAAAGAACCCCTTGACCTAACTGTGCAGCTCCTTTTTTGAGAAAATATGTCTCCTCTTCAACACATTTTGAGAATCAGCCTCCCTGTGATATAATGGCAGAGATTACGAAGGAGGAAGATATATGAAGATAGATGACATCGTACATGGATTTCGCCTGATCGGCGTGTCGCAGATAAAGGAAACAAACGGGACGGGATATACGTTTGTCCATGAAAAGACGGGGGCGCGTCTCTTTTTCTTAGAGACGCCGGACGACAACAAGGTCTTTTCGATCAGCTTCCGCACGCCGCCGACGGACGATACGGGCGTCGCGCATATCATTGAGCACTCGGTGCTCTGCGGGTCGCGCAAGTATCCGCTCAAAGAGCCGTTCGTGGAGCTGGTGAAGGGCTCTCTCAATACGTTCCTGAACGCGATGACGTTCCCGGACAAGACGATGTACCCTGTGGCGAGCCGCAATGCGCGCGATTTCCAAAATCTGATGGACGTCTATCTCGACGCGGTATTTTACCCCGCGATGCGTGAGAATCCGCAGGTGCTCATGCAGGAGGGCTGGCATTACGAACTGGACGATGCGGGTGCGCCGCTCCGTTACAGCGGCGTTGTCTACAACGAGATGAAGGGCGCGCTCTCGGCGCCGGATGATCTGCTCGGCAGCCGCATCATGGCGGCGCTCTACCCGGATACGACGTACGGATGCGAGTCGGGCGGCGATCCGGACGCAATTCCCTCGCTCACGCGCGAGATGTTCCTCGACTTCCACGCGCGCTATTACCATCCGTCGAACAGCTATATCTATCTCTATGGCGATGTGGACATTGAGGAGAAACTTGCGTATCTCGACAGGGAGTATCTCTCGCATTTCGATCGGATTCCCGTGCCCTCGCGCATCGAGCGGCAGGCGCCGTTCCCGGCGCGCGTGACAAAGGAGCATTTCTACCCCGTCGGCGCGGAGGATTCACTCGAGGAGAACGCGTTTCTCTCGCTGAGCTGGGTCATCGGCGATACGGCGGATATGAAGCGCGTGATGGCGATCCAGATCCTCGACCATGCGCTGCTGCGGATGCAGGGCGCGCCGCTGCGTCAGGCGCTCATCGACGCGGGGCTCGGGCGGGATGTCGATTCCAACTACGAGAGTGACGTCCTCCAGCCGTTCTTCAGCATCGTGGTGAGCAAATCGGAGACGGCGCGTGCGGATGCATTCGTGCACGTGATCAAGGAGACGCTAACGAAGCTCGCGGACGGCGGGCTCGACCGGACGCTGATCCGCGCCGCGCTCAATACGATCGAGTTCCGTCTGCGCGAGTCGGATTTCGGTACCTCGCCGAAGGGGCTCATCTACGGCATCCGCATGATGAAAATGTGGCTCTATGACGGCGCGCCGGAGACCTATCTGCACTATGAGGACGCGCTCAGAGACCTCAAGGACGGGCTGGAAAAAGGCTATTTCGAGCAGTTGATCCGCGAAGCCTTCCTCGAAAATACGCACGAGGCGCTTGTGATGCTCGCGCCAAGCCGAACGGTCGGCAGAGAGCGTGAGGCGGCGCAGGAGAAGATCCTCGCAGAAAAAAAAGCGGCGATGTCCGCCGCGGACATCGTCCGCGTCATAGAGGACTGCGCCGCGCTTAAGGCGGCGCAGGAAGCGCCCGACACTGCGGAAGCACTTGCGACGATCCCCATCCTCTCGCGTTCGGACATTCGCCCCGATGCGGAGCCGCTGCCGCTTGAGGTGCGCGATATTGCGGGGACAAAGATACTCTACGCCGATATTGAGACGAGCGGCATCGTCTATCTGAATTTCTACTTTTCTCTGGCGGCTGTTGCGCAGAGCGATCTGCCATATGCATACCTCCTCGCGGAGATGTTCGGCGCGGTCGATACGGCACGGCGCAGCTATGCCGACCTTGCGGTGCAAAGAAACCTTTACACGGGCGGTATCGGCGGGGACATCGTTGCCTATACGCGCGCGGGGGAACCGGATTCACTCGCGCCGCGCTACAAGCTGCGTGCAAAAGTCCTGCGTGAAAACCTGCCGCGTCTCCTCGATCTCCTCACAGAGATGATGACGGAGAGCGATTACTCCGGTGCAAAGCGTGTGCGCGAGCTGATCGACGAGGACAAGACGGGCATGGAGCTCTCGCTCCAGCGCGCGGCGAATCAGGTCGTCGCATCGCGGATCGCGGCGTACCTCATGCCGTCGGGACGCTATGCGGAGACGGGCGGACTGCCGTTCCACGACTTCCTTTCCGCCTTTCAGGAGAATTTCGACGCGCGCCACGCCGAGATGCAGGCGGCATTTGCGCGTATCCTGCCGCAGATCTTTAACCGCAACGACCTCATGATCGGCATCACCGCGCCCGCGGCGGTATACGATGAGATCGCGGCGCAGCTCGCGGCATTCCAAGAGAAACTATCGCAGGAGAAGTTCCCCGCGGCGTCCTATACATGGGAGATCGCGGCGCGCAACGAGGGGCTGACGACGCAGAGCCGCGTCCAGTACGTCGCAAAGGGCGCGAACTTCATCAAGCTCGGGCATCGCTATACGGGCGCGCTTCGCGTGCTCGAGACGTTGCTTCGCTACGATTATTTCTGGACGCGCATCCGCGTGCAGGGCGGCGCTTACGGTGCGATGACGCAGTTCAACCGCAACGGGTTCATGGTGCTCGCGTCCTATCGCGATCCGAACCTCGCCGAGACCTTTCGCGTCTTTGACGAGACGGCGGACTATATCCGCGCATTCGACGCATCCGATCGCGAGATGGATAAATTCATCATCGGCACGATGAGCGGCGTCGACGCGCCGCTCACGCCGCAGATGAAAGGAGATATGGCAGCGACATTCTACCTGCGCGGCATCACGCAGGAGGATCGCCAGCGCGCCCGCGACGAGATCCTCACGGCAACGCAGGCGGATATCCGCGCCCTCGCGCCGCTCATCGAGGACGCCATGCGCGCCGATGTGCGCTGCGTGCTCGGCGGCGAAGAGAAGCTCAAGGAGAACGCAACGCTCTTTGGCGAGGTGCGTCCCGCACTGCATATCTAATGAATACATCCGTGAAAACTTTTGACTTTTGACGCCCGGCGTGGGATAATGGCGGCAGATGATTTTGAGGAGGAGTTTTCCATGAAGAAGCCTATTTTCCGCGGTGCAGGCGTTGCGATCATCACGCCGTTCACCGAGACGGGCATCAACTATCCGGAACTCGGGCGTATCATTGACGATCAGATTGCGGGCGGCACGGACGCCATCATCATCACAGGAACGACGGGAGAGTCCTCAACGACTTCGGATGAGGAACATAAAGAGGCGATTCGGTTCGCTGTGGAGCACACGCGCGGACGCATCCCCGTCATCGCGGGCACGGGATCGAATGACACAACGTACGCCGTGCAGCTCTCGCAGTATGCGGAACGTGTGGGCGCGGATGCGCTGCTCCTCGTGACGCCGTATTACAATAAATGCACGCAGAACGGGCTGATTGCACATTATACGAAGATCGCGGACAGCGTGAACATCCCCGCGATCCTCTACAATGTGCCGTCGCGTACGGGCGTGTGCATCAAGACGGAGACCTATGCCACGCTTGCGAAACACCCGCGCATCGTCGGGGTGAAGGAGGCAAGCGGCGATCTTTCGGCGATTCTGCGCCTGCGTGCGGCGGCGGGGGACGACCTCGTGCTATACTCGGGCAACGACGATCAGATCGTGCCGATTCTCTCGCTCGGGGGACAGGGCGTCATCTCCGTCCTATCGAACGTCGCACCGCGCATTGCGCACGATATCTGCCAAAATTACTTTGACGGCAATGTCACCGAAGCCACACGGCTCCAGATCGCATACGCCGATCTCATCGACGCGCTTTTCTGCGAGGTCAACCCGATCCCCGTCAAAACCGCGATGCGGATGCTGGGCTACAATACGGGCACGCTCCGTATGCCTCTCTCGGAACCGGAGCCTGCACATACGGCGCAGATCGAGGCGGCGCTGCGCGCACACAATCTCATTTAACAGCATAGGAAACGATAGAGAGCATCAACGTGCCGGACACGAGGATGCTCTTTTTGTTATATTGATTCACGAAAAATTCTTTCTGTTGACACGGTGCATAATTTCATGTAATATATGTAAAACATATTTAGTATATATGAAATGGAGATGATTTATCGTGATATTATCAAAATACATTGTGCCGCTCCTCTTCGGCACTGCGGTCATTTTTGCTGCGGCGGGATGCGGCGGTACAAATGAGGCATCGGAGCAGGGCGGAAAATGGCGCGTCGGTACGGATGCGAGCTATGCACCGTTTGGATTTCAGGATGAGAAGACGCATGCCTATGTAGGCTATGACATCGACATCATCCATGCGATTGCCGCAGCGCAGGGGCATGAGGTCGAGATCAAGAATCTCAATTTTGACGGTCTGATCCCCGCGCTCCAGACAGGTGATCTCGACATCGCTATATCGGATATGACCATCAACGAGGAGCGCGCGAAGAGCGTGGATTTCACCGATTCGTATTATAAGGCGGGGCTGAGCATTGTCGTTCGTGCAGATGAGACGCGTTATAACGCGTTTGAGGATCTGCGCGGTCAAAAGGTCGGCGTGACGATTGGTTCGACGGGAGCAGAGGTCGGTGCGACCATTCCTGAGGTGCAGCTGCGCGAGTACAGCACGATTTCCGACGCATTCCTGGATCTGCAGAACGGCGGCGTTGACGCGGTGGTGAACGATACGCCTGTCGACGAATACTATGTGCAGGGACGCGGAAAGGGCATCGCAAAAGTAGTGCCCGCGCAGATCAATCAAGAGGATCTCGGCATCGCCGTTAAGAAGGGGAATACCGAGCTTCTTGGTCAGCTTAATGCAGGACTGCGGACGATCAAGGAAAACGGGACGTATGCGGAAATCTACCGCAAGTGGTTCGGCAAAGAACCGCCGGTGCAGTGAGGGAGGTCTGTGTTGAATATCATAGAAGAACGTCTTGCTGTGTCAAATATCCTTGTACTTGACGGGGCGTTTGCAACGGAGCTGGAGGCGCGCGGCTTCTCGGTGAACGACGCGCTGTGGTCGGCGAAGGCGATCTTTGAGCGTCCCGATCTCGTGCGGGACGTCCATCTCGACTATCTGCGCGCGGGTGCGGACATCGTGACGAGCGCGAGCTATCAAGCGACGGTCGAGGGCTTTGTGAAAAAAGGCTTTACGGAGGAACAAGCAGCCGCTCTCATCGTACGATCCGTGGAGCTCGCACGCGAGGCGCGCGATATATATTGCTTGGAATCTCTCGCAGACGAATATCATGCGCAAGAGGAATCCACACGGGAGGAGCAGACTTCCTGTTCGTCGGATCCGCGTGAAAAAAGCGGCGGGGCGCCGCTCGTCGCTGCGTCCGTCGGACCCTATGGCGCGTATCTTGCCGACGGATCGGAGTACCGCGGCGACTACGGCGTGGATGAGGATGCGCTCACGGCGTTCCATGCCGATCGGCTCGTCCTTCTCGCGGAGGGGCAGCCCGACCTCCTCGCGTGCGAGACGCTGCCCTGTCTCCCGGAAGCGCGGGCGATCGTACGCGCGCTGCGCGAAAAGAAGATTCACATCCCCGCGTGGTTCTCGTTTTCCTGCCGTGACGGCGCGCATATCTCCGACGGCACGCCGATTGCGGACTGTGCGCGTTTCCTAGCCGGGGTGTCGGAGGCTGTTGCCGTCGGAGTGAACTGCACGGCACCGCAGTATATCCAGGATTTGATTCGTGCGATACGGCGCGAGACAGATAAGCCTGTCGTCGTCTATCCAAACTCGGGTGAGGATTATAGTGTCTCGGATAAATCGTGGCACGGCACGGCGGAGGACTTTGCCGCCGGAGCGCGGCGCTGGCGTATGGCGGGGGCGCGCATCATCGGCGGATGCTGCCGCACCTCTCCGCGAGATATCGCGGGTATCACCGCGTGGGCAAAAGCATAAAGGGAAGACTGCCGTATTAGATATTGGTATACGGCGGTCTTTTTATGTTTTTTATCTTTATGAAAACATGCATGATATGCTAGTTTTTATTCGATTTAGATTTATTATCATATCGTCCGAATTGATTTTTATAATTTTAGATGGAATATAGGATTATCCGAATTTTTCATTAACGCTTGTTGCTATTCATTTTCTGAGAGGGTATAATAGAAACTGAGTTTTTATACAACGCAAAAATATGATTGAATCGGGATGTGCTTATGAATTTAGACATGAATTTGATCGTGAACTCGTTCCCGCTGCTGCTGGTCGGCGCGGGGGTGACGATACAGATCACGGTACTTTCCACGACGATCGGCTTCATCGTCGGTCTCATCGTCGCTGTGGCGCGCATATCGAAGCTCAAGCCGCTGCGGATGCTCGCGGAGGTCTATGTGGAGTTCTTCCGCGGGACGCCGCTGCTCGTGCAGATCTTTCTCTTTTACTTTGCACTCCCCGTCATCACGGGACAGCGCATCGATCCCTTCATCGCGGCGATCTCCGCCTGCGGCATCAACTCCGGCGCATATGTGGCGGAGATCTTTCGTGCGGGCATTCAGTCCGTGGACGCAGGGCAGATGGAGGCGGGGCGCTCGCTCGGCATGACGTGGATACAGACGATGCGCTACATCATTGTGCCGCAGGCGTTCAAACGCGTGATCCCGCCGCTCGGCAACGAGTTCATCGCGATGCTGAAGGACTCGTCCCTCGTCTCGGTCATTGGGTTCGAGGAGCTGACGCGCCGCGGACAGCTCATCATCGCCAAAACATACGGCTCGATGGAGATTTGGCTGAGTGTCGCCGTCATCTATCTTGCGATGACGCTCACAATCTCGCGCCTTGTCGCGTATTTGGAACGGAGGTACCGGGTCAATGATTGAGATCAAAGGACTGCGCAAGTCGTTCGGCAAGGACGAGGTCTTAAAGGGCATTGATCTGTCGATCGCAGAGAAGGAGGTCGTCGTGATCATCGGCCCTTCCGGCTCGGGCAAGAGCACTCTGCTTCGCTGTATGAACCACCTCGAGGAGCCGACGGCGGGCGAGGTTGTCGTCGACGGCATTACACTCTCCGGCGAGGCAAATATCAATAAGGTTCGCGAAGAGGTCGGCATGGTGTTCCAACGCTTTAATCTCTTTCCCCATATGACGGTGCTCGAAAATATCATGCTCGCCCCACTCAAGGTGCGCAGGACGGAGCGCGGCACGGCGGAGAAAACAGCGCGGGCACTGCTGGCACGCGTTGGGCTCGCGGAGAAGGCGGACGCCTACCCCGACAATCTCTCGGGCGGACAGCAGCAGCGCGTGGCGATTGCACGCGCGCTTGCGATGCATCCGAAGGTCATGCTCTTTGACGAGCCGACCTCGGCACTCGACCCCGAGATGGTCGGCGAGGTGCTTGACGTCATGCGCTCGCTCGCCGAGGAGGGCATGACGATGGTCATTGTCACGCACGAGATGGGCTTTGCCCGCGAAGTCGGCGACCGGCTGCTCTTTGTGGACGACGGGCGCATCATCGAGTCCGGCGTGCCGCGCGAGGTGTTTGAGCATCCGCAGGAAGAGCGCACGCGCAGCTTCCTCTCCAAGGTGTTGTAATTGGGGAACTTGCGCGGTGTAATGATGCTCCTCACGGCGTCGCTGTTTTGGGGAACGACGTTTGTGGCGCAGGTTTTGGGCATGGAGGGGCTTGGTCCCTATACCTATGCTGCGCTGCGGTTTACACTCGGCGCCGCGTGCTTGACCTTGCTGTGGCTCCTCTATCGCGGAAAACGCACGCAGATGCGGCGGGCGGGAACGTATCGCTCCGGCTTTCGCGCGGGGCTTCCCGTCGGGCTAGCGATGTTTGTCGGCGTTACGATGCAGCAGGTTGCCCTGCTCTACACGACGGCGGGCAAGACGGCGTTCATCACGACGCTCTACATCGTGCTCGTGCCGATCGGTGCGGCGCTGCTCGGACAGCGCATCCGCCTTGCCAATTGGACGGGCGCGCTCCTCGCCTTTCTCGGCGTGTATTTCCTCTCGGCATACGGATCGTTCGACCTCAACATCGGCGACGTTATCGTATTCGTCAGCGCGTTCTTTTGGATGGCGCAGATTCTGCTCATCGACCGTTTTGCCCGCGCTGTGGACGGTATCGAGCTGTGTCTCGTACAGATCCTCGTCTGTGTCGTGGGGAGCACGGTGCTCGCGGTTCTCTACGAGACGTGCACATGGGCTGCGGTCGTGGGGGCGGCGGTGCCGATCCTCTACGGCGGTATCTTCTCCTGCGGCGTCGCCTATACCTGTCAGATTCTCGGACAGGCGTATGTGCGCCCGGCGCAGGCGGCGGTGATTCTCTCGCTCGAAGCGGCGATTGCCGCCGTTACCGGCTGGCTGATCCTCGGTGAGGTCATGAGCGGCGTGCAGGTCGGCGGCTGTCTGCTCCTGCTTGCGGGTGCGCTCATTACACAGATTCCTGCAAAATCCTAAGCGTCTCTGCAACGATTATGTGAAAGGAGGAACGAATATGGACGAAATCCTGCATGAGATGCACGCGTGGATGCACGCCTATATGCGTTCCTATCACACGGACGATGACGATGTGATGCTCGGGATTCGGCTCAAGGAGATTCACACCGGCTATGTGACCGCGAATGCGCGCGCCCTTGCGCAGCACCTCGGATGCACGCCGCACGATACGGCGCTTGCGGAGATCATCGGTCTCTTTCACGATGTGGGGCGGTTCCGTCAATATGCCGTCTATCAAACATTTAACGACGCGCAGTCGGAGGATCACGCGGAACTCGGGCTGAAGGTGATCGCGGAGTACAATCTTTTGGCGCGTCTGTCCGCGCCGGATGCCGAGCTCGTGCGGTTTGCAGTCAAATATCACAATAAGAAGGAAATACCCGCGTGCGACGATCGGCGAAAAATATTTTTCGCAAAGCTCATCCGCGACGCGGACAAACTCGACATCTACCGCGTCCTCCTGCCGTTCCTCTCACCCGACGGGGCGGACAAAGCGCCGAAATTCGTGCCGTCGGATGCGGCGCAGGAGGTCAGTCCGGACTTTATCGCGGACTTTGCGGCGGGACGTCAGGCGGACTACTATCGGCTCAGGACGCACGGCGACCGCAAGATCGTGCGGCTCATGTGGATCTACGACATCAATTTTGTATGGACGCTGCGGCGCATCCGTGACCGCGGCTATATCGACGCATTCATCGAGAGTCTCCCTCCGCAGGCGGGCATCGCCGAGGGCGTTGCACGGATGCGTGCCTATGTGGCGCGGCGCTGCGGCGAAGAAGATCGTATGGACTTATATAGATAGAGGGATGGAGCAATGGCGGAAGCAGCGAAAACATCGAATTTTATCCGAAACATCATCGACGAGGATCTGCGCGGCGGGAAGCATACGGCGGGCATTCATACGCGGTTCCCGCCCGAGCCGAACGGCTATCTGCACATCGGACATGCCAAATCCATCTGCTTGAACTTTGGCATCGCCGAGGACTACCGGGGACTGTGCAATCTGCGCTTTGACGATACGAACCCGACGAAAGAGGATGTCGAGTATGTGGACTCCATTCAAGAGGACATCCGCTGGCTCGGATTCTCGTGGGACGACCGCCGATTCTACGCGTCCGATTACTTTGAGCAGCTTTACGATTATGCCGTCCGGCTCATCGAAAAAGGGCTTGCCTATGTGGACGATCTTACGGCGGATGAGATTCGCGCGTACCGCGGCACGCTGACCGAGCCGGGGAAGGAAAGCCCGTACCGCAATCGGAGTGTCGAGGAAAACTTAGACCTCTTCCGGCGGATGCGCGCGGGGGAGTTCCCGGACGGTTCGCGTGTCCTGCGTGCAAAGATCGATATGGCATCGCCCAATCTCGTCATGCGCGATACGGTCATCTACCGCATCGCCCATGCGCATCATCACCGGACGGGGGACGCGTGGTGCATCTACCCAATGTATGACTTTGCCCATCCGCTCTCGGATGCGATCGAGGGCATCACGCACTCGATCTGCACGCTCGAGTTCGAGGAGCACCGCCCGTTTTATAACTGGCTGCTCGAAGCACTGGGATTTGATGTCAACACTCGTCCGCGTCAGATCGAGTTCGCGCGGCTCAACCTCTCGGGCGCGATCACGAGCAAGCGCAAGCTGCGCCGACTCGTTGAGGAGGGGCATGTGCGCGGCTGGGACGATCCGCGGATGCCGACCATCTCCGGAATGCGCCGCCGCGGGTATCCGCCCGCCGCGATCCGCGCGTTCTGTGAGGAGATCGGCGTCGCCAAGAGCAACAGCACGGTGGACAGCGCTATGCTCGAGCACGCTGTCCGCGACGAGCTGAACAGGCACGCGCCGCGCATCATGGCGGTGCTGCGCCCTGTGAAGCTCGTGCTCACGAACTACCCTGCGGGAGAGACGGAGTATCTTTTGGCGGAGAACAGTCCGACGCACGGCGGGCATCGCTATGTTCCGTTCGGGCGCGAGCTCTACATCGACCGTGAGGACTTCATGGAGGGTGCACCGAAAAAATTCTTCCGCCTGAAACCGGGCGGCGAGGTGCGGCTCAAGCATGCCTACATCATCAAATGCGAGGAAGTCGTCAAGGATGCGGCGGGCAATCTCGTCGAACTGCGCTGCACCTACGATCCCGAGACGCGCAGCGGCGGCGCCGCGGCAAATCGGAAGGTCAAGGGGACGATCCAGTGGGTCTCGGCGCAGCACGCGCTCACGGCGGAGGTTCGTCTCTATGACAGTCTGCTGCGCAGCGAGGAGAGCGAGGAAGAGGAGACTGACGATTTCATCGCAGCGCTCAATCCGCACTCCCTTGAGATTTTGACGGATGCGAAGATCGAGCCGAGTGCTGCGCTTACGGCGGCGGGGACGAGCTATCAGTTCCTGCGCGTCGGTTACTTTGTCGTTGACCCGGACACAACGCCGGATCATATAGTGTTCAACCGTATTGTCGGGCTGAAGGACTCGTGGAGCAAGGTGAAGTGAGTCCCGCGCACGGGGAATAGTTCATGCCGCCGCGGCGGCATAAGGAGGTTTGCCGTGGCAAAGATTCCCAAAGGTCTATCCGATACAGCCATGATGCAGGGGCACGAGGGCGAGGAGACGCTCGAAGAGACCCTGCTGCGCGGGGAGCAAGAGGCAGAGGAGCGCGCCCGCCGAGCGGCGGCAAAAGAACCTCCCGCCGACCTTGCGCGTGCGGGGCTCAGCGCCGCGCAGACGGAAGAACTTGGCCGAGCGCTCATGGAGCTGAAGCTGACGCTTGCACAGGAGCAAGTGACGAACTACAAGCTCAAAATCAAGCGCAGCGGACGCCAAGTGATCATCACGGCGACGTGATGCGTTTTTCTTGATGAGAAGAAGGATGTGTAATGATGGAAACAGCAACAACTGTGGCGATCGTGATCTTCGTCGCCGCGTATGCACTCATCATCTCCGAAAAGGTGCACCGCACCATTGTCGGACTTTTCGGCGCCATGCTCATGATCCTCTTTGGCATATTGGATCAGGAGACGGCCGTACATCACGTCGACTTCAATACGATCGGACTGCTCATGGGCATGATGATCATCGTCAATATCACAAGCGAGACAGGGCTTTTTAACTTCCTCGCGATATGGGCGGCACAGAAAGTAAAGGCACAGCCGATTGCGCTGCTCGTCGTGCTCTCGTCGATCACGATGGTCTGCTCCGCGCTGCTCGACAACGTGACGACGGTGCTCCTCACCGTCCCTATCACGTTCAGCATCACCTCACAGCTCAAGGTGGACGTCATGCCGTATCTCATATCGCAGATTCTAGCCTCCAACATCGGCGGCACGGCGACGCTCATCGGCGACCCGCCGAACATCATGATCGGCAGCGCGGTGGGGCTTGACTTCATGGATTTTGTTGCGAACCTGACGCTCATCTCCGTCCTCATCTTCGTGCTCGTGCAGATCATCCTGATTTTCCTCTATAAAAAAGGGATGCACACACAGCCGGAGCTCCAGGAAAAGATCATGCGTCTCCCCGCGGGCGCGCAGATCACGGATCACACACTCCTCAGAAAATGCCTTGCCGTCATCGCTCTCACGATCACGCTCTTCGTCCTGCACGGCAGTCTCGGGCTGGAGTCCGCAACCGTCGCGCTCTTCGGCGCGGGGCTCCTGCTCCTCATCACGGCGACGCGAGACGAGAATATGATCACCAAGGTGCTCTCAAAGATCGAATGGCCGGCGATCTTCTTCTTCGGCGGACTCTTCATCCTCGTCGGTGCGCTTGTCGAGACGGGCGTCATCCGGATGCTCGCAGCGGAGGCGATCAAGGTCACGAACGGCAACGAGGATGCGACGGCGATGCTCATCCTGTGGATGAGCGCGATTGCCTCCGCGTTCATCGACAACATCCCGTTCGTCGCAACGCTCATCCCGCTCATTCAGGATATGGGACAAATGGGGCTCAGCGACCTCACCCCGATGTGGTGGTCGCTCGCGCTTGGCGCCTGCCTCGGCGGCAACGGCACGCTCATCGGCGCGAGTGCGAACGTCGTCGTCGCGTCCATGGCGGCACAGCGCGGACGCCCGATCTCCTTCCTCAGCTTTATGAAGGTCGCATTCCCCGTTATGATCTTCACGATCATCGTCTCGAATGTGTACGTCTATCTCCGCTATCTCTAAGCATGATACAGATATACCGGATGGGATATTGTGACCCCCTTTCGCAGTGCTGAATACCAACAAAGCCGTTTGAATGGTTCATATCGTACCGTATGCGTTTGCCGGAATGCGGTACGATATGAATTTATTATTTTATACATTCTTGTTTTAAGGAGGTTATAGTAATGGACGTGCAGGATCGAGAATACTTTGGCAAAGTATATAGTGAAAAATGGGCAAAACGATTTGCTTTCTATGAGAACTACGGAAAACCCTACAGTAAAGAGGGGGCTTTGGCACTCAAATCCATGGGATTGTTTGAACGCTCGAACATCACAATCAATCTCTGGGTGATGCTCGTCGGATTCATATTCTTTCTTACCAAGGGCATGTGGCGATCCGCACTTGTTCAAGTTCTGACCCTCGTTGCGGTTGGCCTCGTGCTGGATGCGCTCGGGTTTTCCCACAGAGCAATCAAACCGTGCAGCTACGGAGTCAATTTCCTCTTCGCGATACTTGCCAATTATGCATATTACATGAAGGAAAAAACAGGGAAGGAGTCCTGGAATATCTTCCAATTCATCCGATAGACTGTGTTGGCGCGTCTGCTGCGGCAGCCTGCGCTTTTGCATCAAGGGGAGCGCTGCACGCGTATTTTTTCAGGAAAAATCGGAGTGTACTCTAGTATAGACGCATTACCGCTTCCGTGCTACAATGAGCACAGTGGAATGAATGGGAGGAATATCCGATGAAAAATGTGCTTGTGGTCTCCGGTCATACGGATCTGAACGATTCTGTCGCAAACAAAACCATCATGGAAGAGTTGGCGAAGCTCATCCCTTCGGTTGAGTTTGACTATCTTGACAAATTGTATCCGGACTATAAAATCGACATCGCCGCCGAACAGGCAAAGCTTGAGAAAGCGGACGTTGTCGTGCTCCAGTTTCCCGTGTTTTGGTACTCTCTGCCGTCGCTCCTCGAGCGCTGGATGGAAGAGACGTTCAAGCATGGCTGGTCACATGGACGAACAGGTGATAAATTGAAGGGCAAGAAGCTTGTCGTATCACTCACGACCGGCACGCCTGCCGAGATGTACAGCAAGGAGGGAGCTGCCGGGCACGAGATCGATGAATACCTCCTGCCGGTCGTCTCCACCTGTGCACTCTGCGGCATGGAGTATGCCGGACGCGTCTACACCGGGAATGTCTCCTATGCGACACGCTCGGATGCGGCGGCGGTTGCCGATATGAAAAAGCGCAGTGCACAGCATGCGGATAAACTCGCACAGCTCATCAAAACACTTTGAGACTCAAATAAAATAGTACATACGGCATCGCTGCGCTTTGCATTGATGTCGTTTTGTTTTGCGATTATACTCTTGGAGAATGATTTTAGAGGAATAAAATATTGTTCTGTATTGAATTTAGACGACTTAATCGGATAAGTAATATCAATGGAAACATAAGGAGGAAATACATATATTAGAAAAGTAGAATGATTCTGCAATATAAAATTTTAGATATACAATAAAAAACGTGACATCAGAGTAAAAAATAGTTATAATGGGAGCGTAATATATTGGGGGATTGTCAGGAAGGAGTCTGAGGGGATGTTTCAAAATGCAAGCGTCAAAACAAAGATGGTCGTCATTCTTATTCTCATCAGCGCAGTGCCGCTGCTCATCAGCATCGGCGTCAATTTTTACAGCACGGTGAGCCGGGGAATTGAGCAGCTGCAAGCAGTGAGTCAGCAACGTGTCAAGGTGATCGATTCCAACATCACGGGGCTGTTTGAGGAGAACCGCAACGGGATCAAGGCACTCGCCGGGAGCGGAGAGACGATTCGCTATCTTGAGAACCCTGTGGAAAATGCGGCGGATATGGAGGGCTCTCTGAAGCGTACGAATGATATCTTTAAGGATGCAAATCCGACACATATCACCGATACGAACGGGCAGCAGCTCCTGCGCAGCGATGGGAAAGAGCCTGTAAATACGGCGACGCGTGCCTATTTCAAGGATGCCATGGCGGGCAAGGAGAGTATTTCGGATATCGTTGTCAGCAAGGCGACAGGGCGGTTTATCTCCGTTATTGCCGTGCCTGTATTTGACGCACAGAAAAAGGTCGTCGGCATGGTGCAGCGGGATTATGACCTCGGCGTGATTGCGGACTTTGTGAAGGCGGCATCGGACGAACATACGCGCGTCTTTATCATTGACAGTCATGGGAAAGACCTTGCGGATTCCGAGGTCAAGATTGAAAAAGAAGAAGACCGCACGGACTCCAGTGGGTACGACTTTGTGAAGGACGCGCTCGCGGGCAATGCGGGGACGACGGAAGTCACCTTCAAAGACGGGAATACCTACTATGTGAGTTATGACCGGAACGATACGACGGGGTGGGTCATTGCGACAGCAACGCCGAAGTCCTACGTGCTGTCGGTGGGGATTCAGGCGGCGATTCCGATCATTATTTTGGGGATCATCCTCGTTGCGGCAGCGGGCGGGCTTGCCTATTTCATGGCCGGAAAGGCGACGGCACCGCTTATTCGCATGGGCAGTGCAGCGGAGGAAATCGCAGGCGGCAACCTTGCGATTGAAAAGCTCACCGTGGATTCGGGCGATGAGTTCGGGCGCATGGCGGCGGCATTCAACCATATGACGGAACGCCTGTCCGGCGTGCTCCGAAGCGCAAAGAACAGCGCCGAGTCCGTTGCAACGGCATCCGAGCACCTCACAGAGAACTCTGAACAGACTTCGCAGGCATCGAACCTCGTTGCAGACTCCATCATGCAGGTCGCAGAAGGGACGGTCAAACAGAAAGAAGCCGTCACGGAGGCAATCGAGGTTGTTGAGGACATGGATCGCCAGCTCACGATTCTTTCGGACAATTCCCGGAGCATCACCGAAGCGTCGCAGTCGGCGCATAACGCGGCCACCGACGGTGCGGACAAGGTGGAGCAGGCGGTTGGGAATATGGGCAAGCTCGAAACGACGGTCAAGGAAACCGAGGGCATCATCCGTGCACTCGGTGAGCAGTCGAAGCAAATCGGCGAAATCGTCGATACCATTTCCGGGATCGCCGAACAGACGAATCTCCTCGCTCTCAATGCCGCTATCGAAGCGGCGCGCGCCGGCGAACACGGGCGCGGATTTGCCGTCGTCGCCGAGGAGGTGCGCAAGCTCGCCGAACAGTCGGGCAGTGCCACAGAGAATATCACGAGCATCATCACCGAGATTCAAAAACGTACGCAGGAAGCTGTTGTTTCCATGCAGACCGGCACGGAGATGACCATCGGCAGTGTGCAGTCGGTGCATGAGGCGGGCGAAGCATTCCGGGAGATTGTCGCACAGATCACGCAGCTCATGGAGCGCATCGCGTATTCTGCCGAGGCGATCAAGGCGACAAATGAGGGGAGCAAGCGGATCACGGCGTCTATCCGCAGCATCGAAGAAGTCGCTGCGTCCCTTGCGGACGAGACGCAGACCGTCTCTGCAGCGACCGAGGAGCAGACGGCATCCGTCCACGAAGTGGCCTCGGCAAGCAAGCATCTCTCGGAGATGGCGACTGAGCTTCAGTCGGCGGTCGAGACGTTTAAGCTGAGCTGACAAGAGAAATTAATATAACACACAGAAAGAGCCGATGCGTGCATATATTTGCGCGGCGGCTCTTTCTGTATATATTTTTATAAATACGTTATAATTCAAATATCGGTACTTCCGTCCGGATTGCACAGAGATATATTCTTGTGTTGAGTATGAAGGAGGGATGATATGAGGTATGCGAAGTTAATCAAGACTCTAAAAGCACACAACCGGCGCTCTAAAGCAGTGGGGGGATGAAATCTGGTTCAGCCTAATAACATAGGTGCAGGTTCCTATTCCATGTTATGCTAGAAAGATTCGGACAGGCACTGTAAACGACAAGCCGGTATCAAGTGAGAAGGATGGGCGACATGCCGCCCTTATGCTCAGATAGACGAGGTGAATCAGATGAAATATACCTAAGCCGGCAAAGGCAATAATACAGAAACGAAAAAGACGAAAACGGCAACCGTCTCTTTACGGACGATCAGGCACGCTTCTATGGATTTTGGGGCGGATCTGCCGATGCCGCGATCGAGATGGCGAATTTCGGCGTTGTGACCAAATCCCTCAAGGGAACGCCGCACGCGGCGCAGGTATTCAAGGATATCATTGGGCGCACGGGATCGCGTATACTCTCGCGGTGAAGGATGATGTCAGCAACGATACATACATCCGTTACAGCGAAAATGATCTGTGGTATCGGGATTTCTTCAAGGAGCATAAGCGCAAGCCGACTGTTGCGGAACTCGAGGACATGGCAGTTGCCGTCGTCACAGGCGACGCATCCGCACCGAAGTTCGATGTATGGATCCCCGATAGTGCCGAAACGGCGGAGGCAATGGCAGAAGCCGCTCCTACGATTGAGAAGCTGCGCGAGAACCTTTCCGTAATGGAGCGCATCAAGCCGCACATGAAGGAAATGACGAGCGCGGAGATGAGACTCACGGAGGGACTATCCCCCGAGGCGTTCCATGTGTACCGCGATCTGTCGAAGAAATTGACGGCAATCGGCGGACAGACGGCACCCGTCGCGCGTCTCAATGCGATTCTCTTTGCCCGTCATGCGGATATCTTTGCAAATGCCGTATCGAAAAAGACGGGCGAGAAGCTCACGGCAAAAGACTATTACGAGCGGTTCTTCGGGTTGGACAGCGAGGGGAAGTACAAGGCTGATCTGCATCAGGCGATGATACAGGGCATTGACCTCGACGAAAAAGTCCCTGTGCTTGATATGGACAGCATGACGAATCACCTTGCGGGCAAAACGGATAAGGATATACTTGCATATATTCGCGACCTTGCACCGATGGAGCCGATTCCTACGGCGGATTTCCGCGCGCTGGTCGGTTTGCCGATGGGGAGATACGGTCACAAGCATATCATTCATAGAACCACACTGCGCAATACCTATACGCGAAATGTGGTGTTAAGCAACATGAAAGATGTCCTGTCGTATGGGCGCGTTGTGGAGATTACGCCAAACGAAGAAGTACGGAGCTTAGAAGGTCTGACAGGAACGCAGCTAAAGACACAGCGGCGCAAGAACAGAGTCAAAAACTATTATCGCATTATGATCCCCGTAAAATTTGCGGGACGACTAGAAACCCTTGTCGTAACGGCTGAGGATATGAACGGTGAAATATCCGTAGCACCGCAGAACGTATCTCTCTATGAGATGTTTGTGACACAAAAAGAGGAGATGCTTCTTCCCACCGACCCCCATAAGGGGTTTATTGTGGATAAAGAAGCATCTCCTGTTGCCAATAGTGTAACACAGGACGCGGCGAATAGCAATAGCGATGAAGTGACAATTCGCGATATGCTCAGCGGAATCAGTGATTACTATGGCAAGCCGTACATCAATCCTGACGGCACGGGGAACTTTGCCGAGCGCTTCGATCAAATCGCATGGCACGGCTCGCCGTATTGGTTTGAACACTTTGACCTCGGCATGATTGGCATGGGAGAGGGACATCAGGCGCACGGGTGGGGACTGTATTTTGCGAAGGATCGGCATATTTCCGAAGCCTATAAGACATGGCTGGAACACATGCCTAAAGTGCATACAAAGACAGACACCTATACACTTGATGAAGAAGGACGCTGGATTTTAGAGAAAAGCGGCACTCGGTTTGAAGACGGCTCTCCTGTGGATCAAGCGCTCATGGCTTTTGAAGGGGCAGAGGGCGATCTTGCTGCGGCAAAAGAGGATGTTAAGAAGCAGCTTGCATTCTTCCAAGATCACAAAATGGAGAAGAGTGTCGCTATCATGCGGGAGGCTTTGGATATCCTTGAAAAAGAGGGCGGAGAGTGGCAGATTGAACACGATAAACCGACGCTCTATCAAGTGGAGATTCCGGACGAAGAGTATATGTTCTGTGAGAACATGACCGTTGCGGCGCAGAACGACTATGTGAAAACGCGTATTGAAAAAGTTGCTGCAAGTCTCACAGAGGAGCAGCGAAGCCGATTTGCCGACGGCGCTATGAATTGTTGCCCAACATACGTAAATGAGGAAATCCGGAAAACATTTTGCTTTTCTATGAAAAATCTCGTATAATGAGCAACATATTGCTGAATTGATTGTAAGGGGCGCTGTTCTTGGCGGATCGAATAGAGATAAGTATTGTTTTCTTCGTCTATATGTTCCTGATGATGGGCATCGGGGTGTATTATTATCGGCGGACGCGCAACATGAGCGACTATTTCCTCGGTAACCGTAAGCTTGGCGCATGGGTGACCTCCATGAGCGCCGAGGCGTCCGACATGTCGGGATGGATGCTGATGGGCGTGCCGGGATTTGCGTATGTGGCCGGGCTGAATGCGGGCTGGATTGCGCTCGGCATCATCCTCGGCACATGGGCGAACTGGCATTTTGTTGCCGCTCGGCTGCGCGTCTACACGGAGGCGGCGAATAATTCGCTGACACTGCCGGACTTCTTTGAAAATCGCTTTATGAGTGATTCGGGCATGCTGCGCGTCGTACCGGCAATTTTTATTCTGATCTTTTTCATCCTCTATACGTCCTCAGGATTTGTAGCGGCGGGGCGCCTCTTTGAGACAATTTTCAGCCTGCCGTATGTGCCGTCGCTCCTGCTCGGAGCGGGTGTCGTCGTGTTCTATACGCTTGTCGGCGGCTTCCTTGCGGTGTCGCGTACGGACTTCATCCAGGGTGTGATGATGTTCTTTGCGATTCTCGTTGTTCCCGTCGGCGCGGCGCTGATGCTCGGCGGGTTTACAGCGACGGCACAGATGCTCTATTCGACGCATGCCTCCTTCTTTGCGCCGCTGACCAAACCCGATGGGTCGACGCTCGGCTTCATCGAGTTCATTTCGCTGATGGCATGGGGCATCGGATACTTTGGGCAGCCGCATATCTTGGTGCGGTTCATGGCGATCCGGGAGGCGCGCGAGCTGCCGCAGGCAACGCGCATCGCGATGGCATGGGTGGTAATCTCACTCGGGGCAGCGCTGCTCGTCGGCATGGTGGGCGCGGTCTATCTGCGGACGCCGCTTGAGGGAACGGCGGCGGAGACAGTGTTCCTCGTGATGGCGGGGGAGCTCTTCCCCCCGATTGCGGCAGGGCTGATTCTCGCGGCAGTACTTGCAGCGATCATGAGTACGGCGTCGGCACAGCTCCTTGTCGCGGCGTCGGCGTTCGCGCAGGACATCTACCGCCGCAGTTTCCGTCCCGCAGCACCCCAAGAGGAACTGGTCTGGGTCAGCAGGATCTCCGTTCTCGCGATCGCGGCGGGCGCAATCTATCTGGGACTGAGCCCCGACAATTTCATCCTCGATATGGTTGCCTATGCGTGGGCGGGCTTTGGCGCGGCGTTCGGTCCCGCGCTCCTCTCGTGTCTCTTTTGGCGGCGGACAACGGAACGCGGCGTGCTCGCGGGTATTGTGATGGGCGGGCTGACGGTGCTCATATGGAAGCAGTTCGCGCCCTTTGGGCTCTATGAAATCGTACCGGGCTTCCTCTTCTCCCTGCTCGCGATCTACGTTGTGAGCAGGCTTGACGCGCCGCCGCCGCAGGCAATTACGGAGGTCTTCGACCGCGTGGATACGGGGGACGGACGACCGTAATATCGTAACGAAAGATACGGTTTTCCTGCCGATGTTTTGGTATCCTGATAGGAGGGCATGATGGCATTTTCGTTTACACATGTCAATTTCAATGTACTTGATTTGTCTCGGAGTATGGAATTCTATGCGCGTGCTTTTGATTTCAGGGAGAAGCGGCGCTTGGAAGCGTCCGGTTTTACGCTCGTTTATCTGACGGACGGCGCATCGGATTTTGAGCTCGAGCTGACATATCTGCATACGCGTAAGGAGCCGTATAATCTCGGGGAGAAGGAGTTCCACCTCGCGCTCTATACGGACGACTACGCTGCGGCACGCGAAAAACATGCGGACATGGGCATCATCTGCTACGAGAACGCGGAGATAGGCATTTACTTCGTCGAGGATCCCGACGGATACTGGATCGAAGTTTTGCCAAAAAATATGTGACGGAATACCCAATTTCGTGTATAATGGAGACGCAGTTCAGACTGTGTCAAAGAGGGTGAAAGAATATGGGGAAATTACGGGTACTGGTCGTCGATGATTCCAAGATCAGCCGCGTGATGATTGCCGAGAATCTAAGGGATACGGATTTTGAGGTGTGCGGGATGGCGGCGGACGCCGCGGAGGCGGTGCGCCTCTATGAGGAACTGCGCCCCGATGCCGTGACGATGGATATGAATCTGCCCGATGCAAACGGGCTCGAGTGCAGCCGCCGCATCATTATAATGGATCCGGACGCGAATATCGTGATGGCGAGCGCGATGAAGGATCTGAACCTCATTACGCAGGGCAAGGCGATCGGCATACGGGCGTTCCTGCAAAAACCGATTGCGAAGCAGGATCTCGTTGATGCACTGCATCTGCTTTGTGAGGCGGGAGAGAGCCGACTGACGACGTTCCGCGAACTCTATGCAAAGCCGTTTGCACGCGCACTGCAGGAGGGAACAGCAGGACTGCTCCGCATGGAAGGGACGGCGGAGATTGAGGAATACGAACCGCGACACCTCGATGTGAGCGGCGCCGCCGTGATCATCGGCATAACGGGCTTTACGACGGGGCGCGCAATTTTCTATTTGGAAGAGCCGGTGATCAAGCTCTTTGCGATGCATATGCTTGGACGCGCGACCATCGAAGAGATCGAGCCGAGCGAGGCGGACGATGCCGTTGAGGAAGCCGCAAATATCATTGCGGGGCGCGGTATTTCAAAGATCAATAATGTGCTTGAGGGGAAGGAACTGCGCCTGACGCCTCCGGGGACGATCCGCGGGTCGAGGGTGCATATCGTAAGCCCGCGCATGACGACGTTCTGTATCAGTGTGCAGCTGCCGATCGGAACGATCCGGATGAACGTGGGCTTTGCAGAGGGAGAGTAGTCGATGGATGCAAAACTGATCAATCCTTTTGTGGATGCCTTTACGACGGTGATGCCGATGCTGGGCTTTCCTGAGCCGACGCGGACGAAACTCTACGCTGCTTCGAGCCGCGCCAAAAGTCTCGGCGTTTCGGTGCTTGTCGGGTTTACGAAACAGATTCGCGGCAATGTCGTTTACAATATGAGTGAGGATACGGCAAAGTTCATTGCTTCCACGATGATGATGGGAATGCCGGTGGAGGCATTCGACGAGATGGCGCAGAGCGCGATCTCCGAGCTCAGCAATATGCTGACGGCGAACACGGCGACGAATATCACGGGACTTGGGCTCGATGTCGACATATCGACGCCGTCGCTTACGGTGGGCAGCGATTTCGAGGTGAAGATCAGCGACGGGCAGTATCTCGTCGTGGAGATGGATCTCAGTGGTAAGCTGGTGGAGCTGGACATTGCCGTTGATCAGAATTAGGGAATGCAGAACACTTTTTATCGGAGGGACGATTCGGTGAAGGGTGGAGAGGTACAGGTTTCGCTTGTGGGGCGTCAGGTGGATGCCGCGGGTGAAGAAAGCCGCATTGCGCTGTCCGTCACGGGACGGCGTTTTTTGCGTGGCGACAGCCGCTATGTAAGTTATGACGATACGGAGCTGATCGAGGGAGAGACGGTACCGACGGTGCTGCGCTTCGGTGCGGATCAGATTCTCCTGCAGCGGCGGGGAATTGTGCGGTTTGCACAGCATTTCATGCCGGGCAAGGAGCGCCGAAGCAGCTACCACACGCCGTATGGGACGCTCTCTATCACGACGCTGACGCGGCGTCTGCGGATGCGCAGGGCGGAGGACGGTGCGGAGGAGGCGTACATTTTCTACACGCTCTATGTGGACGGTGTACGCCAAAGCGATAACACACTGGAAATAAAAATTGAGCCGAGGTAAAGGAGTTTATTGTGCAGATAAAACAGGAGATCGAGCAGGCGATTATGACGGCAGCGGAGCGTGCCGCCGCGGAGGGGCTGCTGCCGCAGGGCGCGGCACTCCCCCCGATTGTCCTTGAGGAGCCGCCTGAGAAGGATATGGGCGATGTTGCGACCAATTTTGCGATGCAGTCGGCGCGTGTGTTCCGTAAGTCTCCGAAAGCGATTGCTGAGATTATTGTATCCTATCTGACAGGGGACTGGCTGGAGCGCACGGAGATTGCGGGTCCTGGCTTCATTAATCTCTATCTAAAGCCTTCGGTGTATGCCGATATGCTGCGCGGCGTACTTGCGGCAGGAGAGGCATATGGACAGCTTCCCGTGCGCGCGGATACACCGCGTGTGCAGGTGGAGTATGTCAGCGCGAACCCGACGGGTCCTCTGCATGTGGGGCATGGGCGCGGCGCGGCGGTCGGCTCGGCACTCGTAAAGCTGCTGCGTGCGGCGGGCTATGCGGTGGACAGCGAGTACTATGTCAACGACGCGGGCAATCAGATGAATTTGCTCGCGGTCTCGGTGAACGCGCGCTACCTCGAGCTGCTGGGGCAGGCGGTGACGTTCCCAGAAAACGGTTACCACGGCGCCGACATTACGGAGACGGCGCGGCGCATTATCGATAAGGACGGGGACAAATACCTCGCGCTCCCCGAGGAGGAGCGTCTTAGAATTTTTCAGGATGTCGCCTATCGTGAAAAGCTCGCCGCGCTCAAGGAGGATCTTGCGGATTTCGGCGTGACGTTCGACCGCTGGTTCAGCGAGCGCACGCTCCATCCCGACGCGGTGCGGCGCGTGGTGGACGAACTGCTGGCGCGCGGCACCGCGTACCGGAAGGACGGCGCGGTGTGGCTGCGCTCGACGGACTACGGCGACGATAAGGATCGCGTGATCTTCCGAGATAACGGCGTGCCGACCTATCTCGCGGCGGATATTGCCTACCACGACGATAAATATCGGCGCGGCTACGGGCGTCTTATCAACATCTGGGGAGCGGATCATCACGGTTACGTCGCGCGCGTCAAGGCTGCGATGGCAGCGCTCGGGCACGATCCCGCACAGCTCACAGTCCTATTCCTGCAAATGGTGAGTCTCTACCGCGACGGTGACCTCGTAAAGCTCTCGAAGCGCACGGGTGAGACCGTGACGCTGCGCGAGCTGATGGAAGAAGTTGGCGTCGATGCGGCGCGGTATTTCTTCATCATGCGTTCGCTTGACAGTCAGCTCGATTTCGATCTCGATCTTGCAAAGAAGCGGTCGAACGAGAACCCGGTCTACTACGTCCAGTATGCACATGCGCGCATCTCGAGCATCTTCCGGCAGGCGGGGGAACTTGGTCTCACGCCGGCGGATGGCGCGGAGCTCGCACTGCTGAAGGAGTATACGGAGATCGCCCTCATTAAGAAGCTCGCGGCGTATCCGGAGGAGATCGCACGGGCTGCGGCGGAGTACGCGCCGCAGCGTATCGCGCGGTACAGCTACGAGCTGGCGGGCGCATTTCATTCGTTTTACAATCAATGCCGTATCGTCGGCCGGGAAAAGCCGCTTGCATCGGCGCGGCTCGCGCTCGTCACGGCGACGCGGCATGTTATTCGTCATAGTCTCGGTATCCTCGGCGTTTCGGCGCCCGAACAGATGTAATCGGTATCTCAGGAAGGAGCGTATTTATGGACTTTGAGCATATGTCGGAGATGGATGTCGCCTATCATATCCTGACGGAGAAGAAGGAGCCTGTGCAGTACAAAGAGCTGATCCTTGCGGTCATCGAGGCGAAACATAAGCCGGTACAGTCGCTCTCAGCGGCGATCTCCGAGATCTACACGATGATGAACATGGACAGCCGCTTTCACTACGAGGGCGAGGGCAAATGGGGGCTCACGGAGTGGGTGCCGCCCGAGGTCAAGCGCTCATCGTCACGCTCTGTTGGCACAGCTAAATCAGGCGTTACAAAGGAGACCATGCGGAAGAAGAAACTCGAAAGCATTCAGAACTGATTGAGACAGGCGGAGGAACGGCATGGCAAAGTATATTTTCGTCACGGGCGGCGTTGTTTCATCTCTGGGCAAGGGCATTACGGCGGCATCCCTCGGTCGCTTGCTTAAGAACCGCGGGCTGAAAGTAACAATTCAAAAATTTGATCCCTACATCAACATCGATCCCGGCACAATGAGCCCGTACCAGCACGGCGAGGTGTTCGTCACCGACGACGGAGCGGAGACGGATCTCGATCTGGGGCATTATGAGCGGTTCATCGACATCAATCTGACGAAGCGCTCCAACATCACGACGGGCAAGGTTTATTCCAATGTGCTCAACAAGGAGCGCCGCGGCGACTACCTCGGTTCGACGGTGCAGGTAATCCCGCATATCACGAACGAGATCAAGCAGCGCGTCTACGATGTGGCAAAGGCGGACGGCGCCGACGTAGTGATCACGGAGATCGGCGGCACCGTCGGCGATATCGAGAGCCTGCCCTTTCTTGAGGCAATTCGCCAGGTCAAGAAAGAGGTCGGCAAGAACGACGCGCTCTATATTCATGTGACGCTCCTCCCCTATATCAGTGCGGCGGGGGAACTCAAGACGAAACCGACGCAGCACAGTGTCAAAGAGCTGCGTGCCATTGGCATTCAGCCGGACATTCTCGTCTGCCGGACGGAGCAGCCCATTCCGCGCGAAATGAAGGAAAAGATTGCACTCTTTTGCGATGTGGACGCGGACGCGGTGATCGAGAACCGTACGGCATCAACAATTTACGAAGTCCCGCTTATGATGCAGCAGGAAGGGCTTGACCGCATCGTCCTGTCGAAGATGGCAATGAATTTTGACCCCTCCAATATGGACGCGTGGGAGCAGATGGTCTTTAAGATCAACCACCCGTCGAAAAAGGTCAAGATTGCCGTCGTCGGGAAATACGTCGCCCTGCCGGATGCCTATATGTCCGTGACGGAAGCGCTGCATCACGGCGGCATCGAAAACGACACACAGGTGAAGATCGCATGGATCAATGCCGAGGAACTTGAAAGCACAGAGGCTGATCTCGACGAACTCTTTGTTGGTTGTAAGGGGATTCTTGTGCCGGGCGGGTTCGGCGACCGCGGCGTTGAGGGCAAGATTCGCGCGATCGAGTATGCACGTGTGCACGGGATCCCGTTCCTCGGACTCTGCCTTGGGATGCAGTGTGCGGTCATTGAGTTCGCGCGCAACGTGTGCAGGCTCGCAGACGCGCACAGCACCGAGTTCGCGCCCGAGACGCCGCATCCCGTCATCGCTCTGATGGAGGATCAGCACGGTGTGGAGGAAAAGGGAGGGACGATGCGTCTCGGTGCCTATCCCTGCGTGCTCGCGGAGGGATCGCGCTCGCAGGTGGAGTACGGTGAGGAGGAGATCAGTGAGCGGCACCGGCATCGTTTTGAGTTCAACAACGCGTACCGTGCGCAGCTCTCAGCGGCGGGGCTGGTCATCGCGGGAACGAGTCCCGACGACCGTCTCGTCGAGGTGGTGGAGATCGCGGATCACCCGTGGTTCGTCGCATCGCAGTTCCATCCCGAGCTGAAATCGCGTCCGAACCATCCGCATCCCCTCTTTGCGGGCTTTGTCCGTGCGGCGCTTGCGATCGGCAGCAAATGAGCGCATTCTTTGCCGCGCTGCGGCTCGATCCTGCCGTTCGCAAGCTCTCTGAGGAGCTTGCGGCACAGCCGCAGCAGATCCTTGCGCATGGCTGCGCGGGCTCACTTAAGCATGCGGCGGTTGCCGCCGTCTATGACGGCACGCCGCGTCCGTTGGCAATCGTTACGGCGGGGCGGGAGTCCCTGCGTGCGTGGCAGGAGGATCTGACGGCGCTGCTTCCCGAGGCAGACGTCTACGAGCTGCCGGAGTTGGACTATGCGCTTGCCGCTGTGCAGGGTGCGGCAAAGGGCATGGAGCGTGCGGCGCAGCGCATGAACATCCTCGGGCGTCTCCTGCGCAGAGAGCCGATCATCGTGCTCGCGGACATTGGCGCGGCGGCGCAAAAGGGGCTGAGCGCGGCGGAGTTTTCGCGCGCCTCGCTCTCCCTGCGGCTCGGGGACACACTCGTACGCGAGGATCTGCTCGCGCGCATGGTCGGCATGGGCTATGAACACGCGGCGGAGGTCGAGCATGTCGGTCAGTTCAGTGTGCGCGGCGGTATCGTCGACATCTTTCCTATCAATGCACTCTCGCCGATCCGCATCGAGTTCTTCGACGCGGAGATTGACTCGATGCGCGAATACGATGCGGTGACGCGGCGTTCCATCAAAAATATCAGCACGGCTTCCATCATGCCGCTGCGTGCGGCGGATGATGAGGGGGAGGCGTGCTTTTTGAGTTATCTCGGCGCGGCGGGCATCATCGTGTTCGACGAGCCGACGCGCCTCATCACCGCCCTGCATGACGCCGTGCAGGAGGACGCGGCGCGCGCCGCACGCATCTTCTCATGGGAGGAACTCGTCGCGGAGGGGGCTGCGGGACATGAGCTGTTCGTCTCCCTCATGAGCCGCAAATTGCCCGCCTGTGCCCCGCATGTGCTCATCCCGTTTCAAATGGTGCCGATGACGGCGTTCCGGCGGCAGTTCACGCTCCTTGAGAGCGAGCTGCGCCGCTACCTTGCGCAGCAGGCGCGTGTTCTTGTGCTGGCGGGTGGGAGCGAACGGGCAAACCTCCTCCGCGATATGCTTGCAGGATGGAAGCTGCCTGCGGCGCTCCTCCGGCGGGAGGCGACACCTGCGCCGGGAGAGATCTCGGCTGCGGGCGGAGCGCTGCGCGCAGGCTTTGAGCTGCCGGCAGCGAATGTCGTCATCCTCACCGAGCAGGACATCTTTGGGCGGCACAAGGCAAAGCTGCGCCGCAGTGCGGGCGCGGGCGAACGCATCCGGCATTTCCGTGAGATTGCGCCCGGCGACTACGTTGTGCATGTCTCGCACGGCATCGGCAAGTACCTCGGCGTGGAGACGCTCGAGGTGGCGGGCGTACACCGCGACTACCTGCACATTCAGTACGGGGGTGACGACAAGCTCTTCGTCCCGACGGATCAGGTCGGTCTCCTGCAAAAATACATCGGCGCGGAGGGGGCGGCGCCGCGTCTGCACCGCATGGGGACGGCGGATTGGGCGCGCGCACGCGCGAAGGCGCAGAAATCCGTCGAGGACATCGCGGATCATTTGCTCGAGATCTATGCCAAGAGAAAACTCGCCGCAGGTCACGCCTTTACACCGGACGACGCGATGCAGCACGAGTTCGAAGAGGCGTTTCCGTACGAGGAGACGGAGGATCAGCTGCATGCCATCGAGGAGATCAAGCGCGATATGGAGAGCGAGCGCCCGATGGATCGCCTGCTCTGCGGCGATGTTGGATTCGGCAAGACCGAGGTCGCCGTCCGCGCTGCGTTTAAGGCGGCGATGGACGGATTTCAGGTCGCAGTGCTCGTGCCGACGACGGTGCTCGCGCAGCAGCATTATCAGACCTTTGCCGCGCGCTTTGCCGACTTTGCGCCAAAGGTCGATGTGGTCTGCCGCTTTCGTACACCGCGTGAGCAGGCGGAGACGCTGCGTGAGGTGGAACGGGGGCGTGTGGACATCCTCATCGGAACACATGCAATTCTCAATCGTACGCGCGTGCATTTTCGAAAGCTTGGACTGCTCATTGTCGACGAGGAGCAGCGGTTTGGCGTGACGCAAAAGGAGCGCATTAAGGAGTTTGCCGCAGGTGTAGACGTGCTCACGCTCTCAGCGACGCCAATCCCGCGCACGCTTCACATGTCGCTTGCGGGCGCGCGCGATATGAGCATCATCGAGACGCCGCCTGCCGACCGACTGCCTGTGCAGTCCTACGTCGTGGAGAGCAGCGACGCGATGATGCGCGGTGCGATCGAGCGCGAGCTTTCGCGCAAAGGACAGGTGTATTTCATCTACAACCGCGTGGAGAGTATCGATCGGATGCGCGAGCACCTGCTGCGCCTCATGCCGGAGGCGCGTATCGCCACGGCGCACGGGCAGATGAATGAGGACATCCTCGAGCAGGTCATGATGGATTTTTACGAGGGACATTACGACATCCTCCTTGCGACGAGTATCATCGAGAACGGTATCGATGTGGCGAACGCGAATACGGTCATCATCTACGACGCGGATCGGTTCGGGCTGTCCCAACTCTATCAGATGCGCGGACGCGTGGGGCGATCGGCGAAGATGGCGTTTGCCTATTTCACCTATCGGCGCGACAAAGTGCTGAGTGAGACGGCAGAGAAGCGGCTGCAGGCAATGAAGGAGTTTGCGCAGCTCGGCTCGGGCTTTAAGATCGCGGTGCGAGACCTTGAAATCCGCGGGGCAGGGAGCCTGCTCGGGGCACAGCAGCACGGGCATATCGCGGGCGTCGGCTTTGAGATGTATGTGAAACTGCTCGAGGAGGCGGTGGCAAAACGGCGCGGCGTGGCGAAGGAATCGCCGGAGGTCGAACCGGTTATCGATCTGCCCGTCGAGGCGTATATTGATGGCGGCTACATCGAAGATGCGATGCATAAAATCGAAATTTATCAAAAGATCGCGGCGGTGCGTACCGGTGAGGATCTGGATGCGCTGCTCGACGAACTGATCGACCGGTTCGGGGAACCGACTCCGCCCGTGCTCGCACTGCTTGATATCGCGCGCATCAAGAATCTTGCACGCAGCTTTGGGGCACGCAGTATTACTGCCCACGGCGAGGCATTTGATATCAGCCTGCCCGAGGGGACAAAGCTGCCTCTGCAGGCGCTCGTGCGTCTCAACGAACGCTGGGGACGGCAGATCGGCCCCGTTCCCGAGGGCGCGGGCTACCGCATCCGGCTGAATGCGAAGGAACGCAAATATATTTTGGATACCGCACTGGAAATTGTGCAGATGATCTGCGGAGAGTGATACAATGGGAAAATATCGGCTGACGGTCGCAGGGCTCGGACCCGGGGCACCCGGACTGGTGACGCGCGAGACATGGGATCGTATCGCCACGGCACGGCACATTATCCTGCGGACGCGTATCCATCCGACGGTGGAGGCACTCGATGCAGCGGGCATATCGTATGAAAGTTACGATGATTTTTATGAGACTGCAGCGGATTTTGAGGAATTGTATGCGCGCATCGCAGGAGATCTGCTCCGACGTGCGGCACAGGAGGAGATTTTATACCTTGTGCCGGGCAGCCCGTTTGTCGCCGAGCGCACGGTGCACCTCCTGCGGGCGTGGACACACGCGGAGGGGGAGGACGTCAAGATCCTGCCCGCAATGAGTTTCTTGGAGCCGCTCTTTGCGGTGCTCGGTCTCGATCCCGTGCATGGACTTTCCATCGTGGACGCCGCCGATGAGGATCGCATTGCCGAGGGGCTGCGCGGCGATACGATTGTGACGCAGGTCTATGCGCGTGAAATAGCGTCTAATCTGAAGCTGTTGCTCATGGAGCATATGGAGGATACACGGGAGGTATACTATCTGCATCACCTCTGTCTGCCGGATGAACGGATTGCACGGATCGCTCTTTTTGAACTCGATCGGCAGGAGGATACGGATCATTTGACGAGCCTTTTCATCCCCGATACACCCCTTTTTTGGGAAAAATGATGAAAAAATATACTTTTTTTCGTGGAAATGTGGCTTTTTTCACTCTCCCCCCCTTGATTTTTCGAAGTAATTCTGTTAAATTCTCTCATGACGGTGCGGTCATTAGGGTCGCAGGGAAAAAGAAAATATCTTAAAGGAGGATGCTACTTTGAACAAACAGGAATTAGTCGCAAACGTAGCAGAGCAGGCAAATCTCACGAAGAAGGACGCGGAAAAGGCTGTCAACGCCATTTTTGAGACAATCAAGGGTGCTCTTTCCGAAGGTGACAGAGTTCAGCTGATTGGTTTCGGCACGTTCGAGGTGAAGGCGCGTCAGGCGCGCAAGGGGCGCAATCCCCGTACGGGTAAGGAGATCAATATCCCGGCTTCGAAGACGCCTGTGTTCAAGGCTGGCAAGGCTCTGAAAGATTCTGTAAACTGAGTCGAAACGGCGTGAGACCGGGTTCCCCGATGGGGGAATCCGGTCTTTTTTGTCTATACGGTGAGGTCGTATGAAAGAACTCGTTTTCGCGGCCACTGCTTTTGCAGGGCGGACGGTACTGATCTCAGGGGGGACGTCGGGGATCGGATATGCCGCGGCGGAGATCTTTCTTGCGTGCGGCGCGTCGGTCGTTCTGATGGGGCGCGATCAGGTACGCGGAGAAACGGCGCTTGTGCGTCTTGCGGGCGGTGCGCGTGCAGTCTACTGCGCGGGTGACGTACGCTTGACTGAGGACTGCCGTGCGGTGGTGGAGGAGGCGGTACACGCCTTCGGCGGGCTTGATATTCTTGTCAACGCGGCGGGAATTTATGCAGAGGGGGCGCTTGAGGAGCTTTCTGATACGACGCTCGAGGAACTCCTTGACGTCAATCTAAAGGGGACAATGCAGATGACGCGCGCGGCTCTGCCGTATCTGCGTGCTGCGCGGGGCAATATTGTGAACGTCGCGTCTGATGCGGGGCTGCATGGCAACTACTATTGCGCGGCGTATGCGGCGACAAAGGGGGCGGTCGTTGCCTTCACACGTTCACTCGCTCTTGAGACGGCACGGGACGGCCTGCGTGTCAACGCCGTTGCGCCTGCGGATATTTTAACACCGCTCACGGAGCGGCAGCTCAGACCGGATCTGCCGCGTGAGGAGCAGCTGCGCACGATGGCGGAACTCTATCCGACGGGACGCATCGGCACGCCGGAGGAAGCGGCGTCGGTGATCGCATTCCTCGCATCGTCCGGTGCGGCATGGGTGACGGGCAGTGTCTATACGGTGGACGGCGGGCTCACAGCATAGCTGCAAAAAAACTTTTGTCCGCGGCATGGAATTGTGATACAATAAACGTATTCAGCGGAGGAGGCGATCATGGGGCGCGTTCATATTCTCATTTTGACCGCTTCCATCGGCGCCGGACATACGCGGGCGGCGGAGGCGATTCGTGCGGCAATTGCTGCGCGTGCGGGCGAGGACGTGCGTATTTCCGTTGTGGATTTTATGGCGCGCGACGTCTCTGTGATTCACTACCTCATGAAGCGTGTTTATCTCATGATGCTGCGTTTTGTCCCGAATTTGTACGATGTGTTCTTCCGCTTTGCGGGGAGTGCGGCGGGGGGCGGCGTGGTGCGCTCCGCATTTGCGTGGGTGATGGTGCGGACGATGGGGCGGCTTATACGCTCTTATCGTCCGGATCTCGTTGTTGCGACGCACCCTTTTCCGGAGGGGGCTGCGGCGTTGTGGCGGGCGCGATACGGCGGGGACTTTTTGCTCGCGGCGCTTCTGACGGATTATGCACTCCACCGGATCTGGCTCTCACGCGGTGTGGATACCTACTTCGTCGCGACCGAAGCGATGGCGGCGCAGATGGCGGAGCTGGGGATTGACCACAGCTTAGTGCATGTGACGGGCATCCCCATTGCGCGTGCAGAGCGTCATGTGAACCGCGCAGCGGCGAAGGAGCGCGCAGGAGTTCCCTTCGAACTGCCGGCGCTTCTACTCATGGGTGGTGGGCTCGGGCTCGGCGATATAGAGCGGACGCTGTGTGCACTCGAGACAAGTCAGGAACGGCTTGCCGTTCTTGTTGTGGCGGGGCACAATGCGGCACTTGCCGCGGATGCGCGGCGTGCAGCCCGGACATCGCGCCATCTGATCCGTGTATGGGATTATACCGATGAGGTACCGCTGCTCATGCGGGCGGCGGATCTGCTTATTACAAAACCGGGGGCACTCACAATCAGCGAGGCGTTTGCAGCGGGGCTGCCGCTTCTGCTGCATGATCCGATCCCGGGACCTGAGACGGAGAATGCGGTCTACGCGACACGGCGGGGCGCCGCAGTATGGCTGCATCCGGGCGAGCAGATCGTACCCGCCGTCGCGGAGATTCTCGCAAATCGATTGCCTGCAATGCGCAAAGCAGCGCACGCATCGGCACGAGAAGAGGCGGCGGACTGCGCGGCGCAGATATTGATGGAGATGTGCAGGAGCAAGAGAGGAGATAGAGATGGCGCGAAAGAGACCGTCTAGACGACCGCGCTGGTTCGTCATTGTACTCATCCTCATTCTGGGCTATTTTGGCTCGATTCTTGTGTCGCAAGGGCTTTATCTCTCCCATGTCCACGAAGATCAGCGAGGTGCGGCGGAACGCCTTGCGGCAGCGCAGGCGGAGAACGAGCGCCTCTTGGCAGAAAAGCAGCACCTTGGCGAACTCCCATATATCGAAAAATTGGCACGGGAAGAGCTGGGAATGACGCGCGTCGGAGAACTGCCCTATGCCCCCGGAAAACGCAGCGGCGGCAACTGATTTTCTTGACACACGGCGTATGTGTTGGGTATAATAAACGGGTCATCAATCATCGGGGGCGACCCCGCCGGTTTTGTATTGAAGGGAAGAAGTGTTTTGGCCATTGAAGTTGGCAGTGTAGTAGAAGGCGTCGTTACAGGGATCACGAATTTTGGCGCTTTCGTCGAACTCCCGGAAGGAAAGACAGGGCTCATTCACATCTCGGAGGTTGCCGATGTCTATGTGAACGACGTGCATGATTTCCTCAAGGAGCGCGATACGGTTCGCGTGAAAGTTCTCACCGTGGATGACCGCGGTAAGATCGGTCTTTCCATCAAGGCGCTTCAAGATAAGGCGCAGGCACCGGCGCAGCCGTCCGCCGCCCCCGCGCGCCCACCGCGTCCCCCCCGCGATATGCGGCGCACGGCGGCATCACGGCAGCCGGGATCTCCCTCGTTCGAGGATAAGCTCTCCCGGTTCCTGAAGGACAGCGACGAACGTCTGACGGATCTGCGCCGCAAGACGGACTCCAAGCGGGGCGGCAGAGGATCGCGCCGCGGATGATGTAAAGTAAGCGGCAGCGCATGGGTGCGGCAAAACATCCGGTTGGAACGCCCCTCATGCGGGGCATTACTGTAAAATGGGTGAAGGGCACTCTGTAAGGAGTGTCCTTTCTTTGTTGGAGGCGTCTGTGCAAACAAAGGTTGAACATGTTCTGCGCGCGCACGATTTTTTTTCACCGCTGCGCCATATCCTCGTCGCGTGTTCCGGCGGTGTGGATTCGCTCGCACTGCTTGATGTGCTCGACCGCTTCCGTCGTGCAGGGGGCGCGCATATTACATGTGCACATGTGGAGCACGGTATCCGCGGGGCGGCATCACGCGCGGATGCGCGGTTCGTCAAAGACTATTGTGCGGTGCAGGGCATTCCTTTCACCTGTGCAGCGGTGGATGCGCCCGCCTACGCGCGGGCACATCGAATGTCCCTTGAGACGTCAGCACGGATCCTGCGCTATGAATTTTTATATCGCGCGCGCGAAGAATGTGGCTGTGACTGTATTGCGACGGCACATCATGCGGACGATCTCGCCGAGACGGTTCTCATGCGCATCCTGCGGGGGACGGGAACGGCGGGGCTGGCTGCCATGCAGGAATGGGACGGTGTGCTGCTGCGCCCGCTCCTCACGGCGACACGGACAGAGATTGTCTCTTATGCACGTGCCCGCGCGCTTGCGCCGCGTTCTGATGAAACGAACGAGATGTGCGACGCGATGCGCAACCGGATACGGAACAAACTCCTGCCGATCCTGCGTGCCGACTATAATCCCGCAGTAGGGGCAGCGCTCGTGCGCTTGAGCACGCTCGCGCGGGAGGAAGATGAATTCATCGCGGAGCTTTCCGCCGATGCACTCAGACGGGCGGAGGACGCGGGGGGGCTCTCCACAGCCGTCCTGTGCGGGCTCCATCCCGCACTGCAGCGGCGCGTCCTGCGGCTCTATTGGCAGAAGGCAACGGCGGGGGGCAAGGATTTTTCCTATCTCCACGAGGAGCAGATGCGCAGCCTGATTTTCGTGAGGGGCGTTGCGCAGATCGATATGCCGCACGGTTATACGGCGGTCTGCCAATACGGGCGGCTGATACTGAAAAAGAAAGAAATACAAAACGATCAACCAAAAGATCCTGAAATTATACTTCCCATAGAACGTGAATATGCTATAATAGACTTTCAAGACTTTCAAATCCGTACCAGACGGATCCGGGGTGTCCGCCCTGCGGACTGCCTGCGCCGTGCGGGCGCGTATACGATCTACGCGGATGCGGCGCATCTGCCGCCCCTTATCCTGCGCACACGACGCGCCGGAGATTATCTGCGGCTTCCGGTCGGTCAAAAAAAACTCAAGAAGATTCTCATCGACGACCGTGTACCGCAGGAACAAAGGAACCGAATGCCGCTGATCGCCGTTGCGGGCGGCAGCGAGATCCTATGGATCGTCGGCGGCAGGCGGAGCATCCTCGCTCCGCTCACGGAGGAGACCGGAGAAATTGTAGAGATCAAATGTGTGAAGGAGACGATAGCCACATGATGAGCGACGATATTGAACGCATATCCTTTTCCGAAGAGGAAATTGCGGCGCGCGTACGCGAGCTCGGCGCGCAGATTGCCGCCGACTACCGCGATGCAAAGGAGACGGTCTACTGTGTCGGCATCCTCAAGGGAGCCGCCGTGTTCTTTACCGATCTGGTTCGCGCTATCGAACATCCTGTGTCCTTTGACTTTATGATCGTGTCGAGTTACGGCGATGCGACCGTGTCGAGCGGACAGGTTAAAATTTTGAAAGACCTCGATTTTTCGATTGAAAATAAACACGTCATTATCGTTGAGGACATCATTGACTCGGGGACGACAATGCGATATCTGCGACAAATGCTGGAGGGGCGGCATCCGAAGAGCATCAAGCTTTGTGCGTTCCTCTCAAAGCCGTCGCGCCGTGTTGCGCCCGTCGAGATCAACTACCTTGGCTATGAGGTGCCGGATGAGTTTCTCGTGGGCTATGGGCTCGACTATGCGGAAAAATACCGGAACCTTCCCTATATCGGTGTATTGAAACATTCCGTTTATGAGTAATTCGGAGGAGGGATGAGTTGAATCAATCACTTTTACGCAATCTCGCATTTTATGCGCTGATGTTCTTTGTCGTATGGACGGCTGCCGACTATATGTCGGGGGAGCACCGCAATGCACAGCAAAGTACGGCGCTTGGATACAGTGAATTCACGGCGAAGGTGAACGCGGGTGAGGTCGATAAAGTCGTCATCATTCAAAACAATATACGCGGAACGCTCAAGGACGGTACGGCGTTTACGACCATTACCCCCGAGGCGCCGAACAGTGACCGGGATCTCTATCAGCGTCTTTCGGAAAAAGGCGTCAATATCTCTGCGGAGAATCCACCCGAACCGCCGTGGTGGCAGACGCTGCTCTCCTCGCTCATTCCAATCGCGCTGCTCATTGGATTCTGGTTCTTCATGATGCAGCAGTCGCAGATGGGCGGCGGACGGCTGATGAATTTCGGCAGGTCACGCGTGCGGCTCATGATCAGCGACAAGAAAAAGGTGACGTTCGCCGATGTTGCGGGTGCGGACGAGGCGAAACAGGAACTCGAGGAAGTCGTTGAGTTTCTAAAAACCCCTGATAAATTCAACGAGCTCGGTGCGCGTATACCAAAAGGGGTTTTGCTCTTCGGCCCTCCGGGCACAGGAAAAACCCTGCTCGCAAAGGCTGTTGCAGGCGAGGCGGGCGTGCAGTTCTTTACCATCAGTGGTTCCGACTTTGTCGAGATGTTTGTCGGTGTCGGCGCTTCGCGCGTGCGCGATCTCTTTGATCAGGCAAAGAAAGCCGCGCCCTGCATTGTCTTCATTGATGAGATTGATGCAGTCGGTCGTCAGCGCGGTACAGGACTCGGAGGCGGGCACGACGAGCGCGAGCAGACCCTCAATCAGCTCCTCGTGGAGATGGATGGCTTTGCGTCCAACGAGGGGATTATTATCATCGCGGCGACGAACCGTCCCGATGTACTCGACCCTGCGCTGCTGCGCCCCGGACGCTTTGATCGGCAGATTGTCGTCGATAAGCCTGATGTGCGCGGGCGCGAGGCGATCCTCAAGGTGCATACAAAGGGGAAACCCGTTGCGGACGATGTGAATCTCGACGTTCTCGCACGGCGTACGCCCGGTTTTACGGGCGCAGATCTCAGCAATCTCGTCAACGAGGCGGCGCTGCTTGCCGCACGGCGCAACAAGAAGCAAATCCACATGGCGGAAACGGAGGAAGCGATCGAGCGTGTCATGGCGGGTCCCGAACGCAAATCTCATGTCATGAACGAGGAGGAGAAGCGACTTACCGCCTATCACGAGGGCGGGCATACGCTCGTCGGCATGATGCTCGAGCACGCCGATCCCGTGCATAAGGTTACGATCATTCCGCGCGGGCGTGCGGGCGGATATATGCTCTCTCTGCCGAAGGAGGATCGTTCCTACCGCACGCGCTCGGAGCTGCTCGACCGCATCAAGGTTGCACTTGGCGGACGTGTCGCCGAGGAAGTTGTGCTCGGCGAGATCAGCACGGGCGCATCGAGCGACATACAGACCGCAACGCAGATCATCCGCAGCATGATCATGCAGTATGGCATGAGTGATACGATCGGACCCATCGCCTACGGAGAGGAGAACCATCAGGTATTCCTTGGACGCGACTTCAATCGCGACCGCAATTACTCCGAGGACATCGCGGGGCAGATCGACCGCGAGGTGCGCCGCTATATCGACGAAGCCTACGAAGCGTGCCGCACGATCATCGTCGAGAACCGCGACAAGCTCGACCTCATTGCAAACGCGCTGCTCGAACGAGAGACGCTGAATGCGGCGGAGCTTGAGGAACTGATGAACCGGGGGCATATTGCCGAAAAGTCGGACGAGTCTGAGGACGATGATGATGACGATACCGCGTTCCTCATCCCCGTGGATGTTGTGATCGACGACTCCTCGCAAACGAGCGAAGAGGCGGAGCGTACCGTAGAGGAGCGTACGGTTCCCATTCCAACGGCGGAGCCCAAATTCAACCTGACTCAGTGGAATAAGTAACGCAGCTAAGGTGCTGCCGCATGGAATCGGCGTGCGGCAGCACCTCTTCTTTTAGAACTGAAGGTATTTCGTCGATAATAAATAGAGTATCAATATCTGTGCTTTGATTGGTAAAGTGCAGAGAGAAATGAGAGGGCGCATATGCATTGGTTTGATGAGATACTAGGCGCGGCGGATGATGCCGTTCGTTATGTTGATAAGACGCTGCGTGAACCGGGAGGGCTCACGGAGGAATCAAGAGACGTCCTTGAGAATCTGGCGGCGGTGATGGAGCACGTTGCGGAGCGTCTCGCGCAGGAAGGGGCGTTCTCATCGAAAAATGCCGCCGCTACGCGCTGAACACGGCGCACTCCGCGCAAAAGGCGCTTGCCGCGCAGACATCACAGGCGGCGTACAATCTATTTGCGTTCGAGGTACAGCCGCTCTTTTCGGATCTCCGGTATCAGCTCGATCTCGAATACAACGTCCTGCGCGACGAGGCGGCGCGCGAGGCTCGTCTGAATCAAGTGCTTGCGGCGTTCGAAGCGGCACGGCGGCGTCCGCGGCGCACGGACTTTAAGTACCGCGTCACCATCATCGTTCCTGCGTACAACAAGGTGGAGTTCTCGCGCTGCGCGCTCGAGAGCCTGTTCCGCCATACGGATTTTTCACGCGGAGACATCGAGCTGATCACGATCAACGACGGCTCGACGGACGGGACGGAGGAATATTTTAACAGCCTGCCCCATGAGAAGAAGATCAACCTCAAATACAATGTCTACAATCACCTCGGATGGGGCATCGCGCGCCATATCGCGGAAGGGGCGTACGTCGTCTATTTCTCGAACGACGCCGTAGCGACGCCGCACTGGCTTGAGAATTTGCTCCGGGTGCATGAGGAGATGCCCAAGGTCTTTTGGTCTGTCCCGAACTGCGGCGAGAACTGCATCTCGAACGAGCAGGGGATTCCCGTCGACTATGACAACACCTTCGCGGACATGGGGAAAATGGAGGCGTTCGCCGCGCGCAATAATCGCTCGAACCCGCTGCTATGGGAGGAGCGGGCGGCGCTCATGCCCTTTGTCAGCGTCGTGCCGAATCTCTTTGACGTGCCGGAGATCTGCGCGGATTACACCTATACCATGTGTGATTTCGAGGACGACGATTTCTCAACGATGCTTCGGCGGTGGGGATTCAAACAGATCCTCGCAAAGGATACGTTTGTGCATCATTTCGGCGGGGTGACGCTCAGCGAGGTGCGCAGAAAATCCGTCAACTTTGCAAGTCTGGTCAAGATGCGTCCCGTTTTTCGTGAAAAATGGAAGGTCGATCCATGGCAGTCTCTCGCACGCATACCGCATCTCAAAGAGGCGCTTTCGGCGTGGACTTGTACGAATAATCCGGTGCGTGCGCTTGTGATTGAGCCGATGTTCGGCGAGGGGATTTTCACGATACGGAATTTCTTTCGGCGCACGCAAAAGCGCGTAACGATCGATGCAGTCGTTGCGGATGAGCGGTATCTGCCGGACAGCAAGTATACGGCGGATCATGTGTATGCGCTGCCGCATCTCGACAATATAGAGGAACATATCCGGGAAAAATACGACATCATCGTTATGGGCGCGGCGCTCAATGATCTTTCCGTGCGGCGCGTTGTTCCGTTCTTCCGAATGTGTCGGCGTATGCTGCGTGCCGGGGGATTCATCCGGTGCCGCATTGTCAATTACAGCAGCGCTGAGAATATTCTGCAAAGGCTGCCGAACAGCATTCCGCCTCTTGTCTACGATATTGTTCCCGGTGCGGACGGGTACCGTGCGTTTTCCATTGATGAGACGGTCGGCGCCCTGCAGAGAGAGCTCGGCGCAAGGGAAATTAGTCTGCACTACATTACAACCGGGCATTTTTTCCCCGGCACAGAGGAATTCGAAGCCCTCGCGGCGCGCCTGACGGACTGCACGGATGCGCAGCGCGGCACGCTCCGAAACCTTCTGTACGGCGATCTTTTGATTCTGCATATTACGTAGTGTATCGTGCATATCGTCTTCCAGCGCATCAATAGGGAGGAAGCAGCGTGCCAAAATTAAGTATTATTATCCCCGTGTATCGGATGAAGTCGCAATTGCAACAGTGTTTGGCATCGATTCGCCGCACCGTTCGGATTCCCTATGAGATCATCGTCGTTGACGACGGCTCGCCGCAGGGCGAAGAACCGGCGTACGAACTTTCCAACGAAGATGGGATTCGGATGCTGCGGTCAAAGGAGCATCGCTCCATGGGACATGCGCTGTGTATGGGACTGCAGGAAGCGGACGGCGATGTCATCCTGTTCCTCCACGCGGACATTATGCTGAGTCCCTATACGGTGGAGGATATGCTCGATGCCCTCATCGCGCGCCCGGAGATCGGTGTGGTGAGTGCGGTCACGATGCGGATGAATGAGCACCGGCAGTTCAGTTCGCAGCCGAGCTATCGGGGGTGGGAGGATTTTGCAGCGGCGGCAGAGCAGCGCAGGAGCGGCGGTCTTACGATGCATCCAACGCTCTATTTGGAGCTGTTTTGCTTGATGGCACGAAGGGATGCCGTATGCGCGGCGGGGCTTCCTGACGAGGCGTATCGGACACCGTGTATGACGGCGATCGACTATACATTGCGTATGGTGAGGGCGGGGTATCGCTTAGGGCTTTTGTCGTCCGTCTATGTACATCATCAAGAGAACGCGCATGCGCAGAACATAGATGCTTACGATAAGGAAATATTGGCGGAAGCCGATCTGTTTCATGAAAAATGGGGCGTGAGTCTCACTTATTCGTTCGGCGTTCGAGACGACCTCTTCTCACTGATGGATCTGTCCTTGGAGGGGCTCCGCATCCTAGAAATCGGATGTGCGTGCGGGGCAACGCTCATGGAGATCGGCGCACGCAGCCCTTCGGCAAAACTGTACGGCGTGGAGCTGAACGAAAGGGCGGCTGAGATTGCACGGACGTATGCCGACGTGCTCGCGATGGATGTGGAACGCGTGGATGAAAACGACATTCGGGAGCGGTTCGACTACATCCTCATGCCCGATGTGATCGAGCACTTGCTTGATCCGTGGACGGCGCTCCGCAATATGCGAAAACTCCTCGCGCCGGGTGGATGCATCGTTGCGGGCATCCCCAATGTCGCGCATATCTCGAACCTCTACCATCTCCTGCGCGGGATGTGGCAATATGAAGATGCGGGGCTTTTAGACCGCACGCATTTCCGCTTTTTCACACAGCGCGAGATCGCGCTGATGTTTGAGGGGGCGGGACTCCGCATTGAGGATATGATGCTGCGCCGATTCGAGATGCCCGCGCCGATCATGGAACTTCGCAGGGAACTGCTCTCTCTGCAGTCGATCAAGGTGCGCCCCGAGGATCTGGATGCATATCAATGGTGCGTCCGCGCGCGGAGAGAATAAAATCTATTTTTTTGTAGCGTAGAGTCGTTATCTGCTGTATAATGGGGCGGATAACGGCTTTTTTGTTTGGAGGCATAATATGCGTAGTGATGTGCTGGAACTCCTGCGTGAAGCGGGCGGTTATATATCGGGTGAACGGATGGCGGAGCGTCTCGGTGTGACGCGTGCCGCGATATGGAAGAAGATCGCGGCGCTGCGTGAGCAGGGCTATGACATCGCGAGCGCGCCCCGGAGTGGCTATGCACTGCGCGGTGCGCCGGACAGCCTGATCGAAGCGGAGATCCGCAAAGACCTGGATACGTCGCTCATCGGACGCCGCGTTGCTTGCTACGGCGCGGTGGATTCGACAAATCTCATCGCGAAGGAGCTCGCACGCGAGGGGGCGGCGGACGGCACGGTCGTCGTCGCCGAGAGTCAGGGCACGGGACGCGGACGGCTCGAACGCCGCTTCTTCTCGCCGCCGGGCAAGGGCATCTGGGTGAGCATCCTGCTGCGTCCCTCGTTCCTGCCGCAGGATGCGCCGAAGTGCACGCTGATGGCGGCGGTCGCCGTAGCGCGCGCGATGGAGAAATTCGGACTGCACGCCGAAATCAAATGGCCGAACGACATTCTCCACGACGGGAAAAAACTCGTTGGCATCCTCACGGAGATGAGCGCCGAGATGGATCGCGTGAATTACATCGTCGTCGGCATCGGCATCAATGTGAACATCGCTCCCGAGGATTTCCCCGCCGACCTGCGGGAGATTGCGACCTCGCTCATGCAGATGAAGGGGGCGCCGCTCCCCCGCGTGGCGTTCCTGCAGGAGCTCTTGCGCGCGCTGGACGATCTTTACAGCACTGTGCAGCGCGAAGGATTTGCCCCCGTGCTCGCGGCGTGGCGCACCTATGCGGTCACGCTCGGCAGACCCGTCCGCGTGATCGCCGCGGCGGGCGAAACCTTTGACGGGGTCGCGGCGGATATTGACGAAGAGGGCGCGCTGCTCATCGACACGGCGTCCGGACGGCGGCGCGTGCTGGCGGGGGATGTCTCCATCCGCCCGCAGCAATAGATGAGATATCATACGGAGGGAAAGAGCTTTGCTACTGGTACTGGACATCGGCAACAGCAACATTGTGATGGGCGCATATGAGGGCAGGAAACTCCTGCGTCACTGGCGCATTTCGACCGATCGGCAAAAGACGGTCGACGAGTACGGCATCCTCATCAACGAACTATTTCGGTATCAAAATATCAGCATGGAGGACATCAAGGCGATCATCATCTCGTCCGTTGTGCCGCCGCTCATCGTGCCGCTGCGCAAGATGTGCGAGCGTTACTTCCATATCCGCCCGCTGATCGTCGGCCCCGGGATTCGCACGGGCATCCGTCTCAACTATGAAAATCCGCGCTCCATCGGCGCCGACCGCATCGTGAACGTCGTCGGCGCGCACGAACAGTACGGCGGCCCGCTCATCGTCATCGACATCGGGACGGCGACAACATTCGACGTCGTTGCGGAAAACGGGGACTTCCTCGGCGGCGTGATCGCACCGGGACTCGGGCTGAGCGCCGAGGCGCTGTTTCAGCGCGCCGCCCAGCTCCCGCGCATCGAGCTCGTCCCGCCGAAGACGGTCGTCTGCCGCAGCACGATACAGGGAATGCAGGCGGGCATCATCTACGGCTATGTCGGACAGATCGACGAGATCGTCCGCCGCATCAAGGAGGAGACGGGGCAGGAGATGAAGGTCGTCGCGACGGGCGGCTTTGCCCGCATGGTGGCAAAGGAGTCCAAGACGATCGACAAGGTGGATCACTTCCTCACGCTCACGGGACTGCGCGTCCTGTATGAGAGAAATCAGTCGTGAATCCGCTGAAACTCGGCGGCTTTACCTTTCCCGAGCCCGTATTCCTCGCGCCGATGGCAGGCGTGACCGATACCGCGTACCGCATCATCGCGAGCGAGATGGGGTGTCCGCTTGCCTTCGCCGAGATGGTGAGCAGTCAGGGCATACATTACCGCAACGAGCACACGCTTCTCATGCTGCGCTCGGAACCCGCCGAGCGCCCGCTCGCCATGCAGATCTTTGCAAAGTCCGCGGCGATGGCGGCTGAGGCGGCGGCGTATATCGAGGAACTCGGCACGGCGGACATCCTCGACTTTAACATGGGCTGTCCCGCGCCGAAGGTCGTCAAAAACGGCGAAGGATCGGCGCTCATGCGCGAGCCGAAGAAAGCGGAGGAGATTTTAACGGCGATCCGCCGTGCAGTGAAGCTGCCCTTCACCGTCAAGATGCGGCTCGGCTGGGACGACGACTCACGCAACGCCGTTGAGATCGCGCGCATCGCCGAGGCGGCGGGCGTCGACGCCGTCGCCGTCCACGGGCGGACGCGCGCGCAGTTCTACAGCGGCAGCGCGGACTATGAAGCGATTGCCGAGGTCAAACGTGCCGTCGGGATTCCCGTCATTGTCAGCGGCGATATTCGCCGTCCCACCGATCTGAAGCGTGCCCTCGCCATCACGGGCGCGGACGGCGTCATGATCGGACGCGGCGCACAGGGAAATCCATGGGTGTTCCCGCAGCTCATTCATTGGCTGCGGACGGGCGAAGAACTCCCACCCCCGACGCCCGCAGAGCGCGCGGCAGTCGTCCTCAGACACCTCGACCTCCTCATCTCCTACAAGGGGGACTATATCGGCATCCGCGAGATGCGCAAACACGCCGCATGGTACACGCGCGGACTCCCCGGAAGCGCACAGCTGCGCGAGCAGTTCAACCGCGCGGACACGCGGGACGCATTTGTTGAGATCCTGCACGAAGCGGGATATATGTAGAAAGGTTCTATCATGAGCGATACCAAAGAGCAGTCCGTCTGGCTGAAATATACAAGCGAAGAGCGCGCGGCGGTGGATGACCTCGCCCGCGATTACATCGATTTCCTCTCGACCTGCAAAACCGAGCGCGAAAGCGTCGTCGAGGCGGTGCGCCTCGCAGAGGCGTGCGGCTATCGCGACCTCGGGGGGCTCGTCGCGCGCGGAGAGAAGCTGAAGGCGGGCGACAAAGTCTACGCCGTCAATATGAAAAAGGCGATCGTCCTCTTCCACATCGGCACAGCACCGCTCGAAGAGGGCATGAACATCCTCGGCGCGCACATCGACACCTGCCGCCTCGACGTCAAGCAGAACCCGCTCTACGAGGACGGCGGGCTCGCGTATTTTGACACGCATTACTACGGCGGCATCAAGAAGTACCAGTGGGTGACGATCCCCTTAGCGCTGCACGGCGTCGTTGTGAAAAAGGATGGCACTGTCGTCGAGATCGTCCTCGGTGAGAAGGACGGCGATCCCGTGTTCTGCGTGACCGACCTCCTCATCCACCTCTCGCAGGAACAGCTTGAAAAGACGGCGGCAAAGGTTATCGAGGGCGAAAAACTCGACATCCTCATCGGCAGCGTGCCGCTCAAAAAGGACGACAAGGAATCCGTCAAAGACGGTATCCTCGCCCTGCTGGAGGAACATTACGGCATTGCGGCGGAGGATTTCCAATCGGCGGAACTGACACTCGTTCCCGCAGGACGCGCGCGCGAGCTCGGTTTTGACCGAAGCCTCGTCCTCGGCTACGGTCAGGACGACCGCGTCTGCTCCTATACCGCGCTCCGCTCCATGCTTGAGACCGATGCGCCGCGCCGCACCGCATGTACGCTCCTCGTCGACAAGGAGGAAATCGGCAGCGTCGGCGCGACGGGAATGCAGTCGCGTTTCTTTGAGAACATGGTCGCCGAAGTCCTCTCTGCGTGCGGACAGTATAGCGACATCGCCCTGCGCCGCACGCTCATGCATTCGAAGATGCTCTCCTCGGATGTTTCCAGTGCATACGACGGGCTCTATGCCGACGCTTTTGAAAAGAAAAACGTCGCCTACCTCGGGCGCGGCATGGTATTCAACAAGTTCACGGGCGCGCGCGGAAAATCCGGCTCCAGCGACGCGAGCGCGGAGTATCTCGGCGAACTGCGCCGCATTATGGACGGCGCGGGCGTCAGCTATCAGCTCGCAGAGCTCGGGCGTGTCGACCTCGGCGGCGGCGGAACAATCGCCTATATCATGGCGAACTACGGCATGAACGTCATCGACAACGGCGTCGCCGTCATGAGTATGCACGCGCCGTGGGAAGTGACGAGTAAAGCGGATATATATGAGATGAAGAAGGGGTACGACGTATTCCTGAAGGCGTGACGCGGGAGGTGTGAGACGTGATCTTTGCGCACAGCGTTGTCATGACATCGAATGCTTCGCTAGGAGTAGCTTTTTTACTACGCCGTCGCTCGCATTCTCGTTATTCCTAGCTGTGCATCAAAGCTGACGCCTCACTTACTGTACGGTGTGCAGCGGGATTTTGGCGCATAGCTGTGTCATATCGAAAAAACACTGCGCTTGTAGTAGCTTTTCTACGCCGGCGCTTGTGTTTTTCTCATTCCTTGCTCTGCATCCAAACTTCCATGTCACTCAGGTTGCGGCGATTGGATGCGGGATTTTGGCGCCTAGCGTCGTTATACGCCCTTTACTGCGCCTGACGTATCATATGCTGCCATATACTGGAAGAGGGCGGCGCGGAGTCATGGTTCCATGAAAGAGCCATATGCCGTAGGGCGCTGCATTGATAACAAACATAGAAAATAACCGTGCATTGTGCTAAAATAATGCACGGTTTTATATTGCGCTTGGCGGAAGGAGTATTCTATGGTTTCGGAGGAAATGTATCGGCTTGGGACAAAGAAGTCTACGATTCGGTCGATTTTTGAATATGGACGGCAGCGTGCGGCTGAGGTCGGTGCGGAGAATGTGTTTGATTTCAGTCTCGGCAACCCGAATGTGCCGGCGCCGGATTTTATTCGTGACGCGGCGGTCGATATTCTGATGCATAACGATCCGATCGAGGTGCACGGTTACACGATTGCACCCGGCAAGCCCGAGGTGCGTGAAACGATTGCAGCGGATCTGTCCAAGCGGTTGGACATGCGTGTTGCAGGGAAAAATCTCTTCATGACCGCGGGCGCAGCGGCGTCCGTGACGATTGTATTCAAGGCGCTTTGCGAGGCCGGGGATGAGTTCGTCACCTCTGCGCCGTTTTTCCCGGAGTACCGTGTGTTCGTGGAGTCGGTAGGCGGTCGGCTTACTGTCGTTCCTGCAAAGACGGATGACTTTCAGATCAATTTCGATGCTTTTGAGCATGCTGTTACGTCCAAGACCAAGGCGGTCATTGTCAATTCGCCGAATAATCCGAGCGGCGCTGTCTACAACGCGGAGACGATCACTCGATTAGCAGATTTTCTGCGGCGGAAAGAAGAGGAATACGGGCATACAATCTTCATCATTGCGGATGAGCCGTATCGCGAGATTGTCTATGTCGAGGCGGCAGTGCCGTGCATCCCCAACTTTTACGACGATACGATTGTCTGTTATTCGTACAGCAAGTCTTTTTCGCTCCCCGGAGAGCGCATTGGTTACATCCTCGTGCCGGATGCAGCTGCAGATTTCGACCGCGTCTATGGAGCAATCGCAGGGGCGGCACGCGTCCTCACGCATGTCAATGCACCGTCTCTATGGCAGCTCGTAGCGGCGCGATGCGCAGGTCGAGATGCCGATCTTTCAATGTATCGCATGAATGCGTCACTGCTTTTCGAAGGACTTACGGAGGCGGGATTTTCCTGTATGCGTCCGCAGGGGGCGTTCTATCTCTTTCCACAAGCACTTGAGCCGGATGACGAAGCATTTTGCGAACGCGCAAAATCCTATGATCTTCTGCTTGTACCGGGGGCAGATTTCGGCTGTCCCGGATATTTCCGCGCGGCGTATTGTGTGAGCACGGATATGATTCGGCGTTCCTTGCCGCAATTTCAAAAACTGGTAGAATCCTATCGGTAAAATACATGAATGAACTTCATCTATAAGTTCTTCATTAAAACCTGTATTGACAATCAGTCTCTACGGGGCTATACTTAAATCTGATTCTGATTCTGATTCTGATTCTGATTCTGATTCTGATTCTGATGCGGCAGTCTATTTTATTTATTGCCAAACCTATAGGGGACATGGGGATATTGTGTAAGGAAGGTGTTCTTTTTGACCAGTGCGGAACTCTTTGAAAAAGGCGGACCGATGATGTATCTGCTGCTCCTGTGCTCGCTCACGGTGGCGGCGATTGCGATTGACCGCTTTATGCTTTATCGGCGTGCGTCGCAGGGAGCGCGCGCGCTGGAGGCTGAGGTTTCAAAATCGCTGCGCGGCAGAAAGGTGAATGAGCTTGCCCCTGCCGCAGAGGGGCAGGACAATATGGTAGCGTACCTTGTTCGGACGGCGCTTGATGCGCGCGCGGCAGGGGAAGATGTGCCGATGGCACTCGATGCGGCATACGGTGAGGCAGCAATGCTCCTGCGCGCGCGGCTCAACTATCTCTCGATGATCGTTACGATGGCACCGCTGATGGGGCTGCTTGGAACGATCTCCGGCATGATCGAGTCATTCAGTATTTTTAATTTGCAGGCAGGTCAGCCGATGGCGATTACGGGCGGCATTGGCGAGGCTCTGATTGCAACGGCAACGGGACTGTTGGTCGCGATCTTCTCGCTCGTTGTGCACACGTATTTTGCACAGCGTATGGATGTGATGCTGACCCTGCTCGAAAAGACGATGAATACATTGCAGGCCGGATTCGCGGTCGTGGACGGAGGCAATCGTCATGCGTCGTAATTTTCATGAGGTGCGCGAGCCGCTCGTCATGATTATTCCGATGATCGATATCATGCTCTTCCTGCTCGTGTTCTTCATGCTCAGTACGATGTATATGGTGAATGCGAGCACGGTGCAGGTCAATCTGCCGCAGGCGGCGACCGCGCAGCAGGATACGCGTCCGCACATCATCTCGATCACGGTCACGGAGGACGGCAAAATTCTCTTCGATCGTGACGATGAGCCGACGCGCGAGCTTTCGGCACGGGTGAAGACGCAGCTCGAGACGGACCCCGATACGGTTTTTGTCGTGCGTGGAGACAAGAAAACGGACTATCAATACGTTGTCTCCGTGTTCGATGTTCTCAAGGAAGCGGGGACGCGCCATGTGTCCATCGCAACGGAGACGGGAGGGGTCTGAGTGCACTACCGGACACATTGGCGGCTCGCCTTTGTTCTCGCATTCTTCTTCCATCTCGTCGTATGGCTCGTGCTCATGCTCCTCATCCCGATGGTGTTCAAGATGATAGAACCGCCGCCGCAGGAAGATCCGATGGAGTGGGTCGATATTGCAGAAGCTCCCGGCGATCCGCAGGAAGAGCAGCAGGAGCAGCAGCCCGAACCGCCGCCCCCGCCTCCGCCGCCTGCCGAAGAGCAGGTGGAGGAGGAACCCGCCGTCGTTGAGGCGGAGCTCCCGGAGGAGGCCACAACGGAGCTCCTCAAAGAAGCGGAGAATATGACGGATGAGCCGAAGGATAATGTCATCCGCTCGACCTCAACACAGCAGAAGGGGCTTCCGGGGAAGATCCTTCATGCCGAGCAGCCGGCATACGGCGTTATTCCGTTTAAGGGACGCATTGCAGTAACAGCGCGCATCGGCAAGGATGGAAAGGTCATTAGGACGGCCATTCAGGTGACGTCGGGCAATGCGCTCTATGACCGCTTGGCACGGCGTATCGTTGAAACCAAATGGAAATTCGAACCGGCAAAAGATATTAAGGGCGAGCCCATGGAGTCGGATATGCAGTGCCCTGTCTATTTCAACATGCCGCCCGCGAGAAAGATTAAGTAACGCTCCGGGAGATTGAGAGGTGTGTCGATGAAGCGATTCGTTTTTACAATGACACTCATCGCGCTGCTCGGCGTCGGTTTTAGCACAGCGTATGCAGAGCAGTCGGAATCGCCGCAGACTTCCGAGGAAATGCGGCAGCAAGACAGTTGGAACCAATCAAGTCCGGGGATCATCCTCCACGCCGTACAGCCGCCGCCCGGCGGGTCCTTCAAAGGGCTTGTCAGCGTTAGGGCACGCATCGGCACGGACGGCAGCGTGCTCGAAACCACGATTATGCGATCTTCCGGGAAGCTGTTATACGACAGGACGGCATGCCGCCTCGTTGAAACGGAATGGGTATTCCGGCCGGCGATGGTGAACGGAGAATACATCGTGTCTAATATTATGTGTCCCGTGTATTTCAATATGAAACCGAAACATAGGGAACGATGACGAGAGGGCTCTTTTATGAAACGCTGTATTTTAACGATGGTACTGACTGCACTCCTCGGTATGGGGGCTTTGATGCCGCAGGCAGATGCCGCAGTGGAAGAACATAGACCCGTGCAGCCGCCCCAAGTCATTCAGCGGGCGCCGCTCTATAGCCTGGGCATAGAAGGACGCGTTGCTGTGGATATGTATGTCGACGCAGAGGGGAAGGTTCCATCTGTACGGATTTGGCGTTCGTCGGGCTACCCGCTCCTTGATGCGTATATGCTGGTGTATTTTCATGCCGGAAGCGTGATATTTTCTCCTGCGCTTGATGCCGAGGGACAGCCCGTTCCCTGTTATGTCCGTCAGACATTTTCCTTCTCCAAGGGAGAAGAAACGCAGATAAAACTTGCCGAGGCGGTAAAACAGGTACAGCCGAAGATCAAGAAATACCCGGATGTGAAAACACAGACGGTTATTTCTGCAAAACTTGATGATAAGGGTAAAGTGCAGGAGACGAAAACCCTCGTCTCGTCAGGGAATGAGGAATACGATACGGCGGCAGCCGAGCTCGTGCAGAAAAAATGGAAATTCTCCCCCGCGCACGACGCGGAAGGCAAGGCTGTAGCAAGCGGGACCGCCTGCGTCATATACTTCGGGTATCTGCCCGATCCGCCCGAAATGCAGACAGGGAAGAAAGAAGGGTGATCACGCTATTATGAAAAAAATTCTTATGCTGATTGCAGCAATATTCCTGCTCCTGCCGTCTGCACCTGCGAATGCAGCGCAGACATGGCAGCAGATTCACGACCATATCCGCACCGAACTGGATAATGTTTACACGATCTATCAGTCCGGTGATGCCGAGGGGGCGAAGAACGCCGTCAACGACATCTATTACGGCATCTATGAGAAGGACGGCCTTGAGAGCGCCGTGCGCAGCGGCATCTCGTCCAAGAGTGCCAACCTCACGGAGTATCAGTTCTACACGCTGAAAAAGGTGATCCGTGCGGGGGCGACGCAGGATGAGGTGAAGGCCGAGGGGGATAAGCTCCTCGACATGATCCAAGTGGAGGTCACAACGCTCGAGAACTCCGGCGTCCAGTCGGGCGGCTGGGCGATGTTCCTCCAGGCATTCGTCATTCTGCTGCGCGAGGGCATTGAGGCGATGCTCGTCCTGCTCGGCATCATCGCCTATCTTGGACGTGCGGGGCATGAGAAGGAACTCTCCGCCATCTACAACTGGGCGATTGCGGGTATTGTGATGAGCTTCATCAGCGCCTATCTCTTCAACTCCGTGCTCGATGCGAATGCGACGGGCGCGAGCCGCGAAGCGATCGAAGGATTTACCGCGCTCTTTGCCGTCGTCGTCCTCCTTGGGACGTCGGCATGGATGGGCGGCAAGTCCAATGCGAATGCGTGGAAGAAATACATCGAGAGCAAGGTGAAGCTCAGTCTCTCGACGGGAAAGGCGCGCGCACTCGGCTTTGCCGCGTTCCTCGCCGTGTACCGCGAGGGCGCGGAGGTCATTCTCTTCTATCAGGCGCTCTTTAACAACGCGGCGGGCGATATCGATATGATCTGGGCAGGCTTTGTCGCAGCATGCGCCGTGCTTGCCATTATGTTCTTCCTCATGCAGCGGGGCGCGCTGCGCATTCCCATCGGGCCGTTCTTCAAGGTCACGAGCATCTTCATGTTCGTCCTTGCCGTTACGTTCCTCGGCGGCGGCGTCAAGGCGCTGCAGGAGGCGGATGTCGTCTCGACATCGGTCATCGAGGCGGTCCCCATTCCAAGCATCGATGTGCTTGGCCTTTACCCCACCTATGAAACCATCATTCCGCAGATTTTGCTTGTCATTATCGCTGCGGCGGTGGTATCATATAAAAAACGCTCTGCAACAGCAGCGGCGTAAGTCGTTTTTCCTCGATAGAGAGGAAAGAAGTTATTTTCTTTAAGGAGGATTTACCCATGAAGAAATCCGGTCTCAGTATGCTCAAGAAGGCTCTTGCCGTCGGCGCGATTGCGTTCTCGACCTTTGCGATCAATGCGAGCGTCAGTGAAGCTGCGTTTGAGGAATTCCCGATCGGCGACGAGCTTGAGGACACGACGAACCACTTCAAGGTTGCGCTCGTTTACTTCCAGCCGGTCACGATGGAGCCCGCAGGAATGAGCCTTCCCGCAGATCAGGCGGATATCCACATCGAGACGGATATCCATGCGACCGAAGGCAATGAGTGCGGCTTCGGCGTCGGCGAGTGGATTCCGTATCTGACGGTGCACTACAAGTTCACGAAACGCGAGACGGGTGAGAGCCTTGAGGGCGTATTCATGCCGATGAGCGCGGACGACGGCCCGCACTACGGTGCGAACGTCAAGATGCTCGGCGCGGGAACCTATGACTGCGAGTTTTCGATCGACAGCCCCGCACGTCAAAACTACATGCTCCACACGGATCCTGAGACGGGCGTTCCGGGTCACTTCTGGACCGAGCCGGTCAAGATGAGCTGGGTGTTCAACTACGTTCCGCGTAAGTGGTAATTTCCAGCGCACACATGATGGCAGCGGCGGCACGATGATATCGTGTCCGCCGTGTTCCTGCCGGTATTAGAACGGCTGCCGCCCGACCGGGACGGCGGCTTTTCTAATAGGAAAGGGAAATTCTAATGTTACAGGCATTTTTACAACAATTGGTACCGGCACTGGAAGAGAGTGTGAAACTCGCCGTGCCGCTCGGCATTTTGCTTGCAATCATTTTGCCTCTGCCCGATCAAAGTATTCGCCGCACATTTACACGCGTTCTCAAATGGGGCTTTTTCCTCTCGGTATTCATGACGGCGGTGCGCGTCGGCACGCGCTCGGCGGTGAACCGCGAGATCTTTGAGAGTATGGCGATCACTGTTGATCTCGTCGGTGCGATCGTGCTCTGCACGATTCTCCTGCGCAGCATCCACAGGACATGGACGGGAAGAGAGGAGCGCGTCTTTCGCATCGGCACGGGGGCGCTGACACTTGGACTCTTCCTCTATCACGGACTCGAACTATGGCTGATCCCCGTCGCCATCGTGCAGGTTGCGATGGGCGACTATGTGACATTGAACTTTTTCATCAAGATGCTCGGTTTTGTCGGGGGCATTTTTCTCGGCTTCCTCTCGGGCTATCTTGCCTATAAAGCGGCAGCGGCGCTCAATCATGGACGATTGGTGTTCGTATTCACCGTACAGATCATAGCGACCGCGATTCAACAGATCATCTTTGTCATGACGGTCATGATGGCGCGTCAAGTGTTTGGCGCCGAGAGTCTCATCTCTTTCATGGCGCCGTTTATCGACAATCAGAATAAAGTTATCTATGCGATCTACTTCGTGTCGATCCTCGTTCCCATCACGCTCTTTTTACAGCCGCGTCCGGAGCGTCCGGACTGGGCGAATCCGGCGCAGTACCGTCAGATTCTTTCGCGTTCCATTCGTCGGAAACGCTGGGGTTCGGGGCTCCTCGCCATGCTGTTTGTGACGGTGCTGGTCTCAAGCGTCGGCGGCTGGTACGCGAATAAGAAGGAAGCGCTCGTCCCCGCGGTCGCCGTGAAGGCAGAGGACGGTGTGGTGCACATTCCCCTCGAGGAGGTCTCGGACGGACATCTCCACCGCTTTGCGTTCCGTGCCTCGGACGGGACGGAGGTGCGCGTTATCATCGTGCAAAAGGGCGGCTCTGCCTTTGGCGTCGGACTTGACGCGTGCGAGATCTGCGGCCCGACGGGTTATTTGGAACGTGACGGTCAGATCGTCTGCCGGCTCTGCGATGTCGTTATGAACAAGGCGACGATTGGACTGCCCGGCGGATGCAACCCGATTCCCGTGGATTATCGTGTGGCAAGCGGCGAAGTGCAGATTCAGGCGGATGCACTTGAGGCTGCGCGTGTTCACTTCCGCTGATGGGGCGGCATGAGAGGAGGTAAGCCATGTTTTGGCAAATGGTAAAAGGGGCGCTGATCCGCCAGCGCGGGAGGTTCATCCTCATCGCTCTGACAGTCGCGCTCGGCGTCTCACTCGCAACCGCCATGCTGAACGTCATGTTTGACATCGGTGAGAAGGTGAACCAAGAGCTGAAGGCGTTCGGCGCGAATATCACGGTGACGCCGCGCAACTCGATGGTGCTCAAGGATCTCTACGGTGTGGAGACGACGACAAGCACACATCGCGAATACCTTGAGGAAGAAGACCTCGGCAATATCAAGACGATCTTTTGGACAAACAACATCGTTGCCTTTGCTCCGTCCCTGACGACGAGCATTACGCTCGCGGACGGTGAGAAGGAACAGCTCTTCGGCACGTGGTTTGAGCATACGCTCACGCTGCCGACGGACGAGACCTACACGACGGGCGTGAAATTCATGAAGTCGTGGTGGCATATAGACGGCGACTGGGCGGATGACGCACAGCAGGACGAAGTGCTCGTCGGCGCAAAGCTCGCGCAGAAACTCGGCGTATCGGCGGGCAGTACGCTGTCCTATACGAAAGAGGACGGCACGGAGGGAACGCTCCGCGTCATGGGCGTCGTCTCGGGCGGCGGCAATGAGGAGAATCAAATTGTCGGCGCACTCAGCCTCGCACAGAGCCTTGCCCATGCCGAAGGAAAGATCGATCAGGTCGAGGTCAGCGCCATGACGACGCCGGAGAACGACCTCGCGCGCAAGGCGGCGGAGAATCCAAAGTCGCTTTCGCAGGCGGAATACGATATTTGGTACTGCACCTCCTATGTCGGATCGATCGCCTATCAGATCGAGGAAGTCATGCAGAACGCTGCGGCGCATCCCGTGCGCCAGATCGCGGAGTCCGAGGGCAAGATCCTCGATAAGACGCAGCTTCTCATGCTCCTCATTACCGTACTCTCGCTGCTCTCCTCGAGTCTCGGCGTCAGCAACCTTATCAGTGCGAACATCATGGAGCGCAGCCGCGAGCTGGGACTCCTCAAGGCGCTCGGCGCAACGAATATCGCCGTCGTACTCTCCGTGCTCGCGGAGATCTTCATCGCAGGCATCATCGGGGGCGTGTTCGGCTACTTCGTGGGGCTGGGCTTTGCACAGCTCATCGGCGAGACGGTGTTCGGCTCCGGCATTGCCGTGAATCCGTATGTTGTGCCGCTCATCGCCGTCCTGATGTCGCTCGTGCTCATCATCGGCAGCGTGCCGGCGATCCGTATGCTGCTCTCACTTCATCCCGCAGAGGTTCTACATGGCAGGTGATATACAATGAATCGCTATAAGATGTTTTTTATCATGATCGCCAACTCCCTCCTGCGGCGCAAGGCACGCATGGCAATTGCCCTGCTCGCCGTCGCAATCGGAGCGACGATCATCTCGGGCATGATTACGGTATACAAAGAAGTACCGGAGCAGATGGGACGTGCGTTCCGCGCGTACGGCGCGAATATGCTCATCCTGCCGGGCGGAGATCAGCCGGTGATCCATGAAGATACGATTGCAAATGTCCGAAAGACCCTCTCGGACTATGAGATCGTCGGTATTACACCGTTCCTCTATGATACGCTTCTCGTCAATCATCAGACGGTGATGGCGGGCGGCACGGATTTTGCCGTTCTGCAGGAGGTCAGCCCCTATTGGCAGATTCGCGGCGACTGGCCGGCGCCGGGAGAAAAGGATATTTTGCTCGGCGCGGAGTTCGCACAGAAACTGCGTGTCTCGCCCGGCGATACCGTGACGGTATCGGGCGGCGAGGGGACGATCGTGAGCGATTACCGCGTCTCCGGCATCGTCCGCACGGGCGGCAACGAGGAGAACTTCGTTTTTGTCCCGCTGGGAGAACTGCAGAGCATTAAGAATCGTCCCGATGAGATCAGCCTCGCGCAGGTCTCCGTCGTCGCGGGGCAGGAGGATCTCGCACGCGCGGAGGCAAAGATTCGCGCCGACGTGCCGGGCGCCGAACCGCAGCTTGTCAAGCAGATCGCGCAGTCGCAGGACACAGTGCTCGGAAAGCTCCAAGCGCTCGTACTCATCGTGACGATCGTTGTGCTCGTGCTGACGCTCATCTGCGTGTCGACCACGATGATGGCAATCGTCACGGAGCGGCGCAAAGAGATCGGCCTTAAAAAGGCGCTCGGCGCAGACAACCGTCATATCGTGGCGGAGTTCTTCGGCGAGGGATGTCTCCTCGGCGCGCTCGGCGGCGTGCTCGGCTCGGGATTTGGGTACCTCTTCGCCGAGAGCGTCAGTGTAAATGTATTCGGGCGCGGCATCGAGTTTTCGGCAACGATTGTTGTCGTGGCATTGATCATGTCCATCTTCGTCACGGGCGTGGCGTCGCTCCTGCCCGTACGTATTGCGACGAATGTGGATCCCGCGATCATCCTGCGCGGCGAATGAGTTGGAGGAGGAAATAATGAGTCTGCTTGAACTAAGGCATGTATCAAAGGCCTACAATGAAAAATTCCTCGCGCTCGAGGATGTCAATCTGAAGGTCGAAAAGGGCGAATGGCTTGCCGTCATGGGCCCTTCCGGCTCAGGAAAGTCTACGCTGATGAACATCATCGGCTGCATGGACAGCGCGACGAGCGGCGAGGTGATCCTCGACGGCGAGGTGCTGACGGACGCGAGCCCCGAGGAACTCACTCGCTATCGCCGCGATAAGATCGGGATCGTTTTTCAGCAATTTCACATGATTCCCTACCTCACGGCAGTTGAAAATATCATGGTTGCGCAGTATTATCATAGTATGCCCGACCGCGACGAGGCGATGGCGGCACTCGAGCGCGTCGGACTTGCCGACCGTGCGAGCCATCTGCCGAGCCAGCTCTCGGGCGGCGAGCAGCAGCGTGTCTGCATTGCGCGTGCGCTGATCAACTACCCCGTCCTCATTCTCGCGGACGAGCCGACGGGCAACCTTGACGAACAGAATCAGAAACTCGTCATGAAAATTTTCCACGAGCTGCATGACGAGGGGCATACGATTCTGACCGTTACGCACTCCGCTGAGGTCGGCGAGGAGGCGCAGCGTTGCGTTATTATCGAACATGGGCATATGCGTGAAAGGACGGCGTGAGACGATGAAAAGAAGTATAACACTCGGCACCGCGATTCTCATCAGTGCGGGACTCCTCCTTACGGGATGCGGCGACGATAAATCGGCACAGAAGGATGCCGGTAAAGAAACATCACAGGAAGCCGTACTCGATATGACGGGTGTCAAGGACGGCACGTTCTCGGCGGACAGTTCCGAAGCGAAAGTCGGTCACTCCCATGTCGAGCTAACCATCAAGGACGGCGCAATCACTAAGGTTGTTCATACCGGTATCGATAAGAATGGCAATGTGAAGGACGAGCACTACGGCGAGGGCAAGGAACCGGGCGCACAGAAGAAGGCGCAGAACGCCTACAAGGCGATCGGCTCCTACGCAAGTCAGCTCGAATCCAAAAAAGATCTCTCGAAGGTGGACGCCGTCGCAGGTGCGACCATCAGCTACGATCAGTTCAAAGAAGCGGTCGAGAAAGCTGTCGATGAGGCAAAAAAATAATTTTTTAGCGTGATAATTTTTAGCATGAATGGAGGCGGACATACGGTTGCGTATGATCGCCTCTTTTGCATTGTGTTGTGAGCGCCCGCAGGGGCAAGGAGGAGAGCTATGATAGACGATGAGAAACTGCTCGAAGCTGTGATTGCGGAATTTGAGGCGCTGACGCATATTCCGCGCCCTTCGGGACATGAGCGCGCCGTCAGCGATTACCTAAAGAAACGATTTAGCGATCTAGGCTGCACGGTCACGCAAGATGAGCACAATAATATCATTGCCGATCTGCCGGGGGCGCAGGGGAAGGAACATGCGCCGCTGACGATTTTGCAGGGGCACATGGATATGGTCTGCGTCGCCGCACCCGGTGTTTCGTATGATCCCTTGCACGATCCCATCAAAATGGTGCGGACAGCAGAGTTTATCAGCGCGGAGGGAACGAGCCTCGGCGGAGACGACGGCATCGGCGTCGCCGAGATCATCGCTGTCTTTCAATATACGGAAGAACACGGACCGCTCCGCGCAATTATCACCGTTGACGAGGAGGTCGGCATGACGGGGGCGCAGAAACTGGATGAGGCGTATCTTGCCGAGGCAAAGTATCTCATCAACTGTGACTCCGAGGACTACCACATCATGACCGTCGGCAGCGCGGGCAGCGTCAACCTCGACTATGCACGGAGCCTCACACGGCATGAGGGGGATGGGACGGCCTACCGCATCGAGGTACAGGGACTGCTCGGCGGGCATTCAGGCGAGCGCATCGGTGCGGGACGAGGCAATGCGATACGGACGCTCGCGCTTGCCCTGCGCCGCATCCATGAGCAAGGTCGCATCACTCTTGCCGATTTCCATGGCGGTGTCGCACGCAATGCGATCCCTTCGACAGCATCCGCAGTTATCTATACGGAGATGAACGAACGGGAACTGGTCGATATTCTCGTGGAGGAAGAAAAGCGGTTCCACAGCATCTATGGTGCTGCCGATCCCGGCATGAAATTTTCCTTTACGCCCGTGCAGAATGCAGGCAAAGCAATTGGCGGACAGGAGATGCACGACCTGCTTGCGCTGCTTATCATCCTGCGCACAGGTGTCTACGAGATGTCGCGCCTGCACCCGGGGCTCGTCGAGACCTCGGCGAACCTCGGCGTCGTTGCCATGGACGAATACGAGGTACGCGCCGCGTATTTCCCACGCTCCTCGGTCAACGAGCAGCTGTCCGAAATTATTATGACGTCGCGTGCCGTGTCGGAGCTCACCGGCTTTAACCTTGTCATCGGCACACAGTCTCCCGCGTGGCGCGAGAACGCAGAGAGCGCACTTGCGAAAATTATGGGAGAGGTCTATGCCGATCAGAACGGCGGCAAGGCAATGACGATCGAGAGCATCCATGCGGGGCTCGAGACGAGCTGGCACGCGGCGAAGAATCCTGCGCTCGACATGGTGTCCATCGGTGTCACAGCACACGATATCCATACGCCGAACGAGCGCATCGAGGTCGCGGCGGTCGTCCCCGAGGCAAAGCTCATCATGGAAACCTTGCGGCGTATTGCAAAGTGAACATTTTTGTAAAATATTCTTCATGAATGAATGAACACTATAGCAAAAGTGTCGCGTCTGTGCTATACTATTCTCAATGATTGTGATTATATGTTAGGAGCGCCATAGTGTCACCGGGACATGGAGGGGAAAGAATATGGCAGATACTTATACCATGGAGGATCTCAAAAAACGACTGCAGGCAACGCAGCGTAAGATGACGCCGCAGCGCCAGATCGTGCTGCAGGTCATCCTCGATCATCCGGGCGAGCATTTGAGCGCGGAGAAGATTTATGACCTTCTGCGCGGCACGGAATCCGAGATCGGGCTTGCGACGGTATATCGCAGCCTTGAGATCCTGGTCTCGCTCGGCATTCTTCAAAAAATTGAATTTGGCAAGGAATTTGACAAACGCAACAAGGGATCGTATTCATACGAGCTGAATCCTGTCGATCCGAACCAGCATTTCCATCATCATCTCATCTGTACGGAGTGCAAGGAAATCACGGAGTTCGAAGAGGATATGCTCGAGCATCTCGAGGAGGATATTTTCAAAAAGACGGGCTTCAAGGTGGAGAACCATCAGGCGAAGTTCTTCGGCATCTGCGGCAAGTGTCGGGAGAAGAAGAGCAAGGCGTGAGAGTAAGGACACTGACCGTAAACAGCCGCGCCGAGGTCGTCCGTAAAATCATCCGCGAGGTGCTGACGCTCTTTCACATCGAGATTGTGGGTACGGCGGGGGCGGCGGACTACGCGCAGCTGTCGGTGGTGAACCGGGAACGGTGGGCGCAGCCGCCCGTCGTGACGACCGAGGTGCTGCTCTTTCATATAGACGGCACGAGCGAGACACATTCGTATACGTCGGCGGGCTGTGCGGACGAGCAGGTACGTGCAGCCGTGCACCGCGCAATCAAACGGAACTTCTATCAATTTGTCAGAGAACACTTTCAAATGCCCCATGCTCCATGGGGTATTTTGCATGGGGTACGTCCGACCAAGATCGTACATCGGTGGATGCGCGGCGGGATGACTGCCGCGGCGGTCGTTCAAAGGCTGCAAGACGATTATTTTTGCAGTTTGGAGAAAGCGGCGCTCATCACGGAGGTCGCCGTGCGCCAGCAGCCGCTGCTCGCGCGGACGGATGCGCGGACGGTGAGCGTCTACGTCGGCATTCCGTTCTGCATCACGCGCTGTCTCTACTGCTCGTTCCCGGCGAACATCCTGCCGCGCGAGGAGAAGCTGCGCGGCTTTATGTGCGTGCTCGCGCGCGACATTGCCGCCGCCGCCGCGGACATCGCCGCGCTCGGGCTCACCGTGCAGAACATCTACGTCGGCGGAGGGACGCCGACGAGCCTGCCGAATGATTTTTTTGCCGAAATGCTCGAAATGGTATATAATGCCTTTTATGGATCGTCGATTGTGGAATTCACGGTCGAGGCGGGGCGTCCCGACAGCATGAGCGCGGAGAAGATTTCCTGCATGAAAAAGTACCGCGTGACGCGCGTCAGCGTGAACCCCCAGTCCATGCAGGAGCGCACGCTGCGCCGCATCGGGCGGCGGCATACGCCCGCGGAGGTCGTACAGATGCTTCGCGATTTGCGTGCGGCATACGATGTGCATATCAACATGGACGTCATCTTGGGTCTGCCGGGCGAGACGGCGGAGGACGTCGCCTCGTCGATGGCGCAGGTGACGGCGCTCGCCCCCGACGACATCACACTCCACGCGCTTGCGATTAAGCGCGGCTCGCAGCTGCGCCGCATGATGGAGGAGACGCATGTCGCGCTCCCCTCCGGCGAGGAGACGATGCGCATGAGCGCTGCCGCGACGGATGCCGTGCGCCGTGCGGGATACCGCCCGTACTATCTCTATCGGCAGGGATATATGAGCGGCGACCTTGAGAACGTCGGCTACGCGCGCCCCGGTGCGGAGAGCATGTACAACGTTCAGATCATGGAGGAACAGCAGACCATCATCGGCATCGGCGGCGCGGCGACGACGAAGGTCATCGGCGTGCGCGGCGACAGGATGCGCTCGGTATTCAATGCCAAGGATTTGACGACATATCTGCGGGACATCGACATTTATATTGAAAAGCGCCGCGCGCTCCTGCGCGGCGAGTATGAGGAGGAACCTAGATGCTGACGAAAGCGCCGCGGGGGACAAAGGATATACTGCCCGGGGAAGTCGGCGCGTGGACGCATGTGGAACGCGTGATTCGCGGACTCTGCGATCGGTACGGATACAAGGAGATCCGCACGCCGCACTTTGAGCATACGGAGCTTTTTCAGCGCGGCATCGGCGACGGGACGGACGTCGTCGACAAGGAGATGTATACCTTTACCGACCGCGGCGACCGCAGTCTCACGCTGCGCCCCGAGAACACCGCTGCGGCGATCCGCGCCTATCTCGAGCACAAATTCTATGCGGACGGAGGACTCCAAAAACTCTTCTACATCGGATCAATGTTCCGCTATGACCGCCCGCAGGCGGGGCGGATGCGCGAATTTCACCAGTTCGGCGTGGAGGCGGTCGGCGAGGAAAGCCCGGCGGTGGATGCCGAGATCATCCTGCTCGCGCTGGACTTCCTTGAGGAACTCGGGCTTACGGGGCTGACGCTGAAACTGAACGCGGTCGGCTGCCCGCAGTGCCGCCCCGCGTACCGCGAGCGGCTGCAGGCGTATTTCAAAGAGTATCTGGGAGAGCTCTGCGAGGACTGCCGTGACCGATACACGCGCAGTCCCCTGCGCATTCTCGACTGCAAGGCAGACGCGGCGCAGCCGTTCATGGCGGGCGCGCCCGCGATTACGGACTGTCTCTGCGCCGAATGTGCGGCGCACTTTGATGCGGTGCAGTCGTATCTGACGGCGGCGGGCGTCTCGTACACGCTCGACACGCGTCTCGTGCGCGGGCTCGACTACTACACACGGACGGCGTTCGAGATCGCCTATCCGCCGCTCGGTGCGCAGAGCGCCGTCGCGGGGGGCGGGCGCTATGACGGACTGGTCGAGGAACTTGGCGGGAGTCCGACGCCCGCCGTCGGATTTGCGGCGGGGATGGAGCGTGTCCTGCTCGCCCTCACGCAGCAGAATCTCCTCCCGGAGGAGCCGCCTGCGGCGGACGTATTCATCATCGCGCTCGGCGCTGCGGCGGGGGCGGCGGCATTCCCGCTGCTGCACGACCTGCGGCGCGGCGGCGTGCGCGCACTCATGGACTATGCGGGGCGCAGCATGAAGGCGCAGATGAAGCAGGCGAACAAGGCGGGCGCGCGCTATGCCGTCATCCTCGGCGAGGATGAGCTGCGGAGCGGCACGGCGGCGCTGCGCGATATGATGGAGAGCACGCAGGAGACGATTCCTCTTGCAGATATGGTACAACGACTGATTTCTGAGGTGAAGGGCTGACATGGAAACAATGCAGGGATTAAAGAGAACACATGGCTGCGGCACGCTGCGCAAGGAGCACGTCGGCGGCGAGGTATCGCTGTGCGGCTGGGTATCGCGCCGCCGCGACCACGGCGGACTGATTTTCGTCGACATGCGCGACCGCTCGGGGCTCGTGCAGATCGTCTTTGACGAGGCGGTCATGGCGGGCGGCACATTTCATGATGCCGAGGCACTGCGCTCGGAGTTCGTCATTGCCGTGCGCGGCAGCGTGCGCGCGCGCAGTGCGGACACGGTGAACCCAAACATGGAGACGGGCGAAGTCGAGATCGTCGTGAGCGAGCTGCGCATTCTCAACAAGGCAAAGACGCCGCCGTTCTACATTCAGGACGGCATCGACGTCGACGAGATGATACGTCTGCGCTACCGCTACCTCGACCTGCGCCGCCCCGAGATGCAGGCAAACATCATGCTGCGTCACCGCGTCGCAAAGATCATGCGCGACTTCTTCGACCGCAGCGGATTCCTCGAAATCGAGACGCCGATGCTCTGCAAGAGCACGCCCGAGGGCGCGCGCGACTTCCTCGTGCCGAGCCGTCTCAACGCGGGCGAGTTCTACGCACTGCCGCAGTCCCCGCAGATCTTTAAGCAGCTCCTCATGGTCTCCGGATTTGAGAAATACTTCCAGATCGTGCGCTGTTTCCGCGACGAGGATCTGCGCGCGGATCGTCAGCCCGAATTTACCCAGCTCGATATCGAGATGTCGTTCATGGATCAGGAATCCATTCTCTCCCTGATGGAAGAGCTCGTCAAAGAAGTATTCGAAAAGACGCTTGGCGCGCACATCGAGACGCCGCTGCCGCGCATGTCGTGGGACGAAGCAATGGAGCGGTTCGGCTCGGACAAGCCCGATCTCCGCTTTGGCATGGAGCTGCAGGACATTACGGAGTACGTCGGCGGCTCGGAGTTCAAGGTGTTCAACGCCGTCATGGAAGCGGGCGGGCGCGTCAAGGTCATCAACGTTGAGGGCTACGCCAACATCCCGCGCCGCGAGCTCGACGGGCTCGTGACCTATGTGCAGAACTACGGGGCAAAGGGGCTCGCGTGGATTCAGTACACGGAGGAGGGCGTCAAGTCTCCGTTTAAGAAGTTCTACGCGGACGAGACGTTCGAGACCATCAAGAACGCCGTCGGCGCAAAGACGGGCGACCTCCTGCTCGTCGTCGCGGATCAGCCCGCCGTCGTCGCGCAGGCGCTCGGCGAACTCCGTCTCGAAATGGGACGCCGCCGCGGGCTCATCGACCCGGACGCGCTGTCCTTCCTGTGGGTCGTCGATTTCCCCATGTTCGAATACAGCGCGGAGGAAAAACGATACAAGGCGATGCATCATCCCTTCACCGCGCCGCGCGACGAGGACATCCCCATGCTCGCAACCGATCCCGGCAAGGTTAAGGCAAACGCGTACGACATGGTGCTCAACGGCGTCGAGATCGGCGGCGGCAGCCTGCGTATCTATCGGAGCGACTTGCAGGAGCAGGTCTTTGAGACGCTCGGGCTCAGCCCCGAGGAGGCGCGCGAGAAGTTCGGCTTCATGATGAACGCGTTCGAATACGGCACGCCGCCGCACGGCGGGCTCGCGTTCGGGCTCGACCGCCTCGTGATGCTCATGGCAAAGCGCCGTTCGATCCGCGACGTCATTCCGTTCCCCAAGACGCAGAGCGCGTCGGACGTCATGTGTCAGGCACCCTCGCCGGTGGACGAAAAGCAGCTCCGCGAGCTCTACATCCGCACCGCCGTTCCGAAGAAGAAGCAGGACGGCGCGGCGCAGTAACGGGAAATAGGGGAGAGCGTCTATGAAGGCGCTCTCTTTTCACGACATCGGGTCGTGATACGGGAGGAGGAAATGCCCCTTGGCGGAGCGTGTGAATATTTTGGGCGTTGCGGTGGACGCCGTGACGATGCCGGAGGCGGTCGCCGCCGTCGAGTACTATATGGATGCGCGCGCGGGGGTGACGGTCGCGACGGCGAACGCGGAGATGATCATGCGCGCGACGAAGGATGCCGCCCTGCGGGACGTTCTCGCCGCGGCGGCGCTCGTCGTACCGGACGGCGCGGGGACAGTCTGGGCGGCACGCCACCTCGGGCACGCGATGCCAGAACGCGTTGCGGGCTACGACCTCGTGCAGGAGCTCTTGCGCCGCGCGCCTGCCGCACACCGCCGCATCTATTTCTTCGGCGCTGCGCCGGGCGTTGCGGAGAAGGCAAAGGCAAAGGCGGAGCAGCTATATCCCGGCATCAAGATCGTCGGCGTCCGCGACGGTTTCTTTTCGGCGGACATGAATGATGCGATTATTTCAGATATTCGCACCGCCCGCCCCGACCTCCTGCTCGTCGCCCTCGGCGTGCCAAAACAGGAGAAGTGGATTCACGAACATCTCGCGGCGCTCGGCGTTCCCGTCGCCATCGGCGTCGGCGGCACACTCGACGTTATGGCGGGCGTCATGAAGCGCGCGCCGCGCTGGATGCAAAAGGCAAAGCTCGAATGGCTCTTCCGCGGAATGCTCCAGCCGAAGCGTGCGGGCAGACTGCTCGCCCTGCCGAAATTCGTCCTGAAGGTACACGCCGCGCGAAAATGAGGGCGGCACTTGTGGACAAAGAATAGGCTTTCCATTATAATATGAGAGAATAAAAGGAGGCGCAGACGCATGGTCATTGTCAGCGAGGGCTATAAGTTCATTGGCGCGGCACTCGTGCTCGCGGCGATCCTCGGCGGATTTGCGCATCCCTACGCAGCCGTTCCGTTTGTGATACTCGCCTGCTACTTTGCATATTTTTTCCGCAGTCCCGCACGCGAGATCGTGCAGCACAGGGATCATATTCTCTCGCCTGCGGACGGCACGGTCACGGAGATTTGCCCCGTCCCAGCGGATGAATTTGTCGGCGAGCCGTGTAACAAGATCGTCATCTTCATGTCCGTGTTCAACGTGCATGTGAACCGCAGTCCGATCGACGGCGAGATTAAACTGCAGCGGTATTACTGCGGGCGATTCCGCCCCGCGTATAAGGACGAGGTCGGCTTTGAGAACGAGCATCATCTCATCGGCATCGACCGCGGCGATCTGCGCGTCACGGTGAAGCAGATCGCGGGCATCCTCGCGCGGCGCATCGTCTCGTGGGTGACGCTCGACGACAAGATGCAGCAGGGTGAAATCTACGGCATGATCCGGTTCGGCTCATGTCTCGAGGTTGTCATGCCCGTGCGGGCAAAGGTGCTCGTGGAGAAAGGCGAAAAAGTACAGGGCGGGATCACCGTTCTGGGGAGGCTTGACGGCGAATGAATTACAGACGGTTCCTGCCGAATCTCTGTACGGCGATGAATTTGGTCTTTGGCATGTGTTCGATTCTCTCGACCGTGCAGGGACATCTCGATTGGGGCGCAATCTTTATCTTTTTGGCGCTCATCGCGGATGGACTGGACGGGCGGACAGCGCGCTTTTTCGGCGTCTCAAGCGAGTTCGGCAAGGAGATGGACTCGCTCTGCGACCTCGGCTCGTTCGGCATCGCGCCCGCGCTGCTCGCGTGGACGTTTGTGCTGCACAGCTATGGATCGCTTGGCGTCGCCGCAACGATCTTCTTTGCCATCTGCGGCATGTGGCGGCTCACGCGGTTCAACGTCAATGCCGCGGTCGTGCACGGCTATTTCATGGGGCTCGCGATTCCCGCGGGGGGCAACCTCGTCGGCATGACCGTGTGGCTGCTCCTCTCGCTCGGCATCGACCCGCGCGCGTTCGGCGCCGCCGCGCCGATCTTCGTCGCGGTCGTCGGTTATCTCATGGTCAGTCATATTCACTATCCCGATTTTAAGGGCGGCGGAGAAAAAATCTACCTCGGCGCGAAGCTCGCGGCGCTCGTCATTTTCGCGGGCATCATTTATCTTGGAAGCGCGGCGGCGCTGCCCGCCGTCTTTGCCGCGCTCTTTGCAACCTATGCGGTCTTTGGCATCGTCAACCACACGATTGCCGCCGTCATGCCGAAAAAGGAAGGCTGAAGCTGCATGACTGAGATTATTCACTCTCTCTCGCCGCTCCTGCCGGCACATCCCTTCGATATCGTCATGATCCCGGTGCAGATTTTCATACTGCTCTTCACGCTGTATTTTTTCTTCATCGGCTTTTGCTGCCTGTGGCGGCGCAAGGAGAAGAAGATCCTCACGCCGGAAAAGACCTTTGCCGTCGTCGTCGCCGCGCACAACGAGGAAGCCGTCATCGGACAGCTCATCGAGAATCTGAAGCGGCTCGACTATCCCGACGAACTCTATGACATCTACGTCATCGCGGACAACTGCACCGACGCGACCGCGCAGATCTCGGCGGACGCCGGCGCGATCGTCTGCGAACGCACGCACCCGATGAAGAAGAGCAAGGGATTTGCGCTTGAGTGGATGTTCGACCGCCTTTTCACTATGGACAAGGAATACGACGCCGTCGCCATCTTTGACGCGGACAACCTCGTCCACCCGAACTTTCTCAAAGAGATGAACAACCGCCTTCTCAAGGGCGACAAGGTGATACAGGGCTACCTCGACGCGAAGAACCCCTACGACACATGGGTCGCGGGAACGTTCGCCATCGCGTTCTGGGTCATCGACCACATCTCGCACCTCGCCAAGACGAACATCGGACTCTCCGCGTGTCTCGGCGGCACGGGCATGTGCATCACGACCGACGTGCTGAAACGCCACGGCTGGCGCGCGACCTGTCTCACCGAGGACATGGAGTTCACCATGAAGCTCCTCGCCGAGGGCATCAAGACCACATGGGCGCACGACGCCATCGTCTACGACGAGAAACCGCTGACGTTCCGCCAAGCGTGGAACCAGCGCCGCCGCTGGGCGCAGGGGCAGTTCGACGTCGCGCATCGATTCATTCCGACCATGCTGCGCGAGGGATGGCGGCGCAGGGACATCCGCATTTGGGACGGGTGTCTCTACCTCCTGCAGCCGCACTTCCTCATGATCTCAACCTTGTTCATCATCATCAGCTATGTGCAGCTTGCATTCCCGCCCTTTTATACGAGCATTTATAAATTCCTCCCGTCCCAGCTCATGACCGTCATCATGATCGGGCAGTATGTCCTGCCCATGATCATCCTGATCAAAGTCCGCGCTAAACTCAAAGCGTGGTTTTACCTCCTGCTCTATCCCGTGTTCATCTACTCGTGGATTCCGATCATCTTCCTCGGGTTTATTCACAGGAACGAGCACGAGTGGAGTCATACGAAGCATACGCGCGCGATGAGTATGGACGAAGTAGTGAAGCGCGATTTTGGCGCATAGCTGTGTCACTGCGAAAAATCCTGCACTCGACGTAGCTCTTTCACTACGCCTTCGCTTGGATTTTTCTAGTTCCTTGCTCTTCATCCAAACTTGCGCTTCACTTAGGTTGCGGCGATGTGACGCGGGATTTTCGCGCCTAGAGGTGTGACAGCCGATCTTGGCGCCTAGCGTCGTTATTTCGGAGAATGCTTCGCTAGGAGTAGCTTTTTACTACGCCGTCGCTCGCATCCTCCTCATGCCTAGCTATGCATCCAAGCTTGACTTCCACTTACTGTACGGTTTTATGTTCTGGATTTTGGCGCATAGCTGTGTCACTGCGAAAAATTCTGCGCCTATATGCGTGGAATCATAGAGAGATAAAACATGGCTGCTGCTTCTATGCGGCAGTCTTTTCAGTAAAGGAGACTTTATGTACACACTGCGCGTTGAGGGCGCTTTTGAGGCGGCGCACCGGGTGGTCGATTACCCGGGGAAATGCGACCGCCTGCATGGTCATAACTGGGTGGTCGAGGCGGCGTTTCGCGGGACGCAGCTCGACGATCTCGGAATGCTGATCGATTTTAAGATTGCAAAGAAGGCGCTTGCCGCCGTCTTGGACGACTACGATCACTACTATCTGAACGATATCCCGCCGTTCAGCGAGGGGCTGAACCCAACGGCGGAGAACCTCGCGCGCATCATATATGAACGCCTTGCCGCGCGTGAGGAGCTTGCGGGGACGGGAGCGGAGCTTGCGGCGCTGACCGTGTGGGAGTCGCCGAAGTCCTCCGTCACCTATACGAAGGACTGATATGCGCGAGAATATCATTGAAATATTTTCCTCCATTCAGGGCGAGGGGAAATATGTCGGCTGCCGGCAGGTATTCGTGCGCCTCGAGGGATGCAATCTCGACTGTACCTACTGCGATACGGAGAACGAGATCGGGCGGCATCCAACCTGCGTGGTGGAGATGCCCGCGGGTTCGTACGAGCTGCATTCGTACGACAATCCGCTCTCTGTCGAGACCGTCGCCGCACTCGCCGCGCAGGTCGCGGCGGATGTGCCGCATCATTCGCTGAGCGTGACGGGTGGCGAGCCGCTCCTGCATGTGCCGTTCATTCGTGCGCTCAGTGCCCGTATCCCGCTGCCGATTTTTCTGGAGACGAACGGCACGCTGTACGAGGCACTTGCGCACTGCATTGACTGCGTGTCGTACATCAGCATGGACATCAAGCTCCCGGGCGTCCTCTCGCATCCCGTGTGGGACGCGCACGCACGCTTCCTAAAAATCGCGCGCACGAAGGACGTCTATGTGAAGGTGGTCGTTGCGGCCGAGACGCGAGAGGACGAGGTGCGCACGGCGGCGCGGATAGTCGCCGATACTGCGCCCGATGTGCCGCTGATTCTTCAGCCCGTGACGCCCTACGGCGGATGCACGGCGCCGACGCCTGCGCGGCTGCTTGCATTACAGCAAATCGCGCTTGTACACGTCCCCGATGTGCGCGTGATCCCGCAGACACACCGCATGATGGATTTGCTCTGACCTCGAATGTCTCTTTCGTTACGGAAAACTATTGACGCCTGTGGTAAACTAAACGGACAGCATAAATAGATACTGCATAGAAAAGAGATCGATATGAAGATCATTGATGCACATTTGCATTTTTCCATGTGGGAGCATTTTGACGAGATTGCGCGTGCCGCAGGGCACGAGAATACGGCGGAGGGGCTGCGCCAAGACTTTGCTGCCGAGGGGATCGTGCACGGCGTCGTCATGGGAAATCTGCCCGTGGAGGAGCTGCACCCTGACTATCCGGACTATCTGCACTACTGCGTGGGGATTGCGGGCGACGGCGTGACCGAGATGACGCACGCGCGCATCGAAAAGCTCCTGCCCGCACTGGAGCGGCACCTCCAAAGCGACCGCTGCGTCGGAGTGAAGCTCTATCCGAGCTACAATTATTTCTATATTTACGAGGACTACCTGACGCCCGTGTACGAGCTCGCGGCGCAGTACGGGAAGCCCGTCGCCGTGCATACGGGACTGACGGCGACGGAGAAAGCGCTGCTCAAATACGCGCATCCGAACGTCATTGACGAGGCGGCGACGAAGTTCCGCGATGTGAATTTTGTCATGTGCCATTTCGGCGAGCCGTATTTCACGGATGCCGTCGCGGTGATGGAGAAGAACCTCAATGTGTCGGCGGATCTCTCGGGGATGCTCGAGGGGAAGATTCCGGATTTTGCAGAGTTCTGCCGCCGCCGTCGGTTCTACATCGACCAGCTCAAGGGTTGGCTCTCGTACCTCAGCGCATACGACCGCCTCATGTTCGGGACGGACTGGCCGCTTGCGAACCTCGGCGATTACATCGCGTTTACGAAAGAACTCATTCCGCAGGAGCATTGGAACGCCGTGTTCTACGACAACGCCGTGCGGATCTATGGTCTGCATTTGGACGAATCATAAAGATAAAGGGAAAATATATGGCTGTTTTAGAGATTAAAAAAGCGGGAGATCCCGTGTTAAAGCAGGTGGCGGAGCCGATTGACCGTCTGACGAAGCGGCACCGGCAGCTCCTCGACGATATGGCGGAGACGATGTACTCTGCAAACGGGGTTGGTCTCGCCGCGCCGCAGATCGGCAAATCCATCCGCATGGTAGTGATCGATGTGGAGGATGAGCACGGTCTGCTTGAGCTGATCAACCCCGTCATCACGATGCGCGAGGGCACGGTCGTCGGCTCGGAGGGGTGTCTCTCCGTGCCGAAGATGTTCGGCGATGTGGAGCGCGCGGCGCGCGTGACGGTGGAGTACACGGATCGGCGCAGCCGCAGGCGGTCGCTGACCGCCGAAGGGCTGCTCGCGCGCTGTATTCAGCACGAGTGCGATCATCTCGACGGCAGGCTCTTCATCGACATCGCCGTGAATCTGCACAAAGAGGAAGAGAAGGGGTGAGTGCGATGCGCGTCGTCTTTATGGGAACGCCGGATTTTGCCGTGCCGATCGCGGCGGCGCTCGCCGCACGTCCCGATCTCACAGAGGTTGTTGCCGTCGTGACGCAGCCCGACCGTCCGCGCGGGCGCGGGAAAAAGGTGCTCGCGTCCCCCGTCAAGGCGTGGGCGATCGAGAACCGGATTCCTGTACTCCAACCCGTGCGCGCCCGCGATGCGGCGTTCATCGAGGAGATGCGCGCCCTGCATCCCGACGTCGCCGTTGTCGCGGCATTCGGTCAGATTCTATCGCAGGAACTCTTAGACGTTCCGACGTACGGCTGCATCAACGTCCACGCGTCGCTCCTGCCGCGCTGGCGCGGAGCGGCGCCGATTCAGCACGCGGTGATGGCGGGCGATGCGGTCTCGGGCATCACGACGATGCAGATGGACGCGGGGCTCGATACGGGCGATATGCTCCTGCGCCGCGCGGTTCCGATTACGCCCGAGACGACGTACGGGATGCTCCACGATGCGCTGATGGAAATAGGCGCGGAGCTCATCGTCGAGACGATGGAGCAGCTTGCCGCGGGCAGGCTCGTTCGCACGCCGCAGACGGGGGAGAGTTGCTACGCGCCGCGCATCACGCGCGAGACGGAGCAGATCGACTGGTCGCGTCCCGCGCGTGAGCTGGATGCGTTCGTGCGCGGGTTGAATCCCGTGCCCTATGCCGTGACCTCACACGCGGGCGAGGTCTATAAGATCGGGCGTCTCCATGCGACGGGACGTCCCGCGTCCGCCGCTCCGGGAACGATCGTGTCCGCCGATCCAAAGGGCGGACTGATCGTCGCGGCAGGGGACGAGGACGCTGCGGTGACGGAGCTGCAAGCGCCCGGAAAGAAGATGATGGAAGCGGCGGCGTATCTGCGCGGGCATTCCTTTGAGAAAAATATAAGGTTTGGGGTATGAGTGAACAGGTATTAACGGTCAACGGCGCGGCACGCGGGGTGAAAAAGACCATTGTACTGCCGTCGCGCCCGAAAAAAAGGCTTTTCATCGGGATGCTCTCGCTCGTGACACTGCTCACGGCGGCGCTCCTCTTTGCTATATGGTACATCGGCGTGCCGGGGCTTGCGCGGATTCAGCCGATGCTGCCGTGGGGACTCGGGGCGCTTCTTTCGATCGCTGTGCTGATTTCGTTTTTCGGGATCTTTAACATGGTGCTCGCGATCGCGGGACTGCCTTATGTGCCGTGGATGAAGCGGCAGACGTACGAGCTGATCAACCTCCTTTTCCCCGCCGCCGTGCGGCTCGGCGCCGTCTTTGGCATCAAGCGGCGGCGTTTGGAGGGGTCGTTCATTGCGGTGAGCAACCTGCTGTTTCACCGGATGCACATCCGTGTCCCCGCGAACCGCCTGCTCGTCGTGACGCCGCACTGTTTACAGCTCGCGAGCTGCCCGCACAAGGTGACGCGCGATCCGAACAACTGCAAGCGATGCGGCGGCTGCAACGTTGGCGATCTCGTCGCGCTCGCGGAGGAGATGGGATTCCATTTCTTCATCGCGACGGGCGGCACGCTTGCGCGGCAGATGGTCTACAATACGCGCCCGAAGGCGGTGCTTGCCATCGCGTGTGAACGCGACCTCATGAGCGGGATTCAGGACGTCTACCCGCTGCCCGCCGTCGGCGTGCTCAACATCCGCCCGAACGGACCGTGCTACAATACGAGCGTCGATATGGCGGAGGTGCGCGCACAGCTCGAGCAGATCATCGAACCGGTCAAGGAGAAATAAAGGGGAAGGCTGAATGAACGAAAAACGTCCCGCCGCGCGGTATGCCGCAGATAAGATCGATCCCGTGCGGGAGCTTGCGATGCAGGTGCTCACGGAGGTGCATGTGGACGGCGCGTACGCGAACGTCGCGCTCGTCCGTGCGATGCGCGCGGCGCAGCTCACCGACCGCGACCGCCGCTTTTTGACGGAACTCGTTTACGGCACAGTCAAGGCGGGCGACACACTCGACGATATGATCGCCAAGTATCTGCGCGACGGAAAAGCGCGCATAAAGCCGCAGATCCGTGAAATTCTGCGCCTCGGCATCTATCAGATCTTCTTCATGGATAAAGTACCCGCATCCGCCGCCTGCAACACTGCCGTAGAACTCGCGAAAAAACACGGCAAGAGGGGGGCGGATTCGTTTGTCAATGCGGTGCTGCGCGCGGCGGTCAGAGAGCCGGAACGCGCCGCGATCCCGGCGGGGCGCAATGCGCGACTGCTCGCGCTGCGGGAGCAGCATCCGTTTTGGATGGCGAACCGGTGGGTGCGTCTCTACGGCTATGAGCGCGCGGAGGAGCTTTGCCGCTGCAACAACGGGAGCGCGCCGCTCGCTCTGCGCGTGAACACGCTGCGCATCGACCGTGAGGGGCTGCTCGAAAAACTCGCGGCGGCGGGGGCGCAGGCACGCCCGTCGGCGACCGTGCCCGACGGCATCGTGGTGACGTCGCACGGGACGCTCGACGCGCTTGCGCCGCTGCGCGAGGGGCTTTGTCAGGTACAGGACGAGAGCTCGATGCTCGTCGCGCATGTGCTCGGCGCCGCGCCCGGCATGACCGTGATCGACGCCTGCGCCGCGCCCGGCGGCAAGACGACGCACATCGCGCAGCGCATGGAGAATCGCGGGAAAATCTATGCTTTCGACGTCTATGAGGGCAAGATCGCGCGCATCGAGAACAATGCGCGGCGGCTCGGCATCGACATCATCGAGCCCCGCCTTCTCGATGCGCGGGAGATCGGCGCGCACTATGCGGGGACGGCGGATCGCGTGCTCATCGACGCGCCGTGCAGCGGATTCGGCGTACTGCGGCGCAAGCCGGACGCGCGCTGGCGGAGAAAGCCCGAGGAGCCCGGCGCCCTGCCGAAACTCCAGCAGGAGATTCTAGCCGGCGCCGCAGCGGCGGTAAGGCCGGGCGGAGCGCTCGTCTACAGCACCTGCACGATGGAGACGGCGGAGAACGAGGGCGTCGTGCAGCGTTTTTTGGAACTGCATCCGGAATTTGTTCTTGAAAGGGCGGGCGCGTTCCTCCCAGTGCAGCAGACCGAGGACGCCATGGTGCAAATTTTCCCGACGGAGGACGGAGGGGACGGGTTCTTCATCGCCCGTATGAAACGGCTATGAACATCTTTGGAATGACGGTGGAGGAGCTGCGCGCCGCGCTCGCGCCGTTCGGCATACCCCGCTTCCGTGCCGCGCAGATCGCAGAGGGGATCTATCGGCGCGGGGCGGTTTCTTTTGATGCCATAACGAATTTGCCGAAATCCCTGCGCGCGCAGCTTGCGGAACATTTTACCGTCCAACGCCCGACCGTCGTGAAACATCTGCACTCCGCGGACGGCGCGACGATCAAGCTCCTCTACGCGTTCGCCGACGGGCAGACGGCGGAGACAGTGCTCATGCGGCATCCGTACGGGAACTCGGTCTGCGTCTCGACGCAGGCGGGGTGCGCGATGGGGTGCGCGTTCTGTGCCTCGACACTGCACGGGCTTGTGCGCAATCTGACGCGCGGGGAGATCGCGGCGCAGGCGATTGGCATCGCCGATTTCCTCCGGCAAGAGGGGGCACGCGTCGATACCATCGTTGTCATGGGCTCGGGCGAGCCGCTTGAGAACTACGACAATGTTGTCGGCGCGCTGCGCCTGCTGCATGAGGACTATGTTTTGGGGCTCGGATACCGCGGCGTTACCCTCTCGACCTCGGGCATCGTGCCGGGCATCGAGCGGCTGGCGGACGAGGGCATCCCCATTTCGCTCTCGATCTCTCTGCACGCGCCGACGGACGCGCTGCGCTCGCGCATCATGCCCGTCAACCGCACCTATCCGCTCGCAGACGTCCTGCGCGCAGCAGAGCATTATGCGGCACGGACGAAGCGGCGCGTCACCTACGAATACATCCTGATCCGCGACGTGAACGACGGCGTGCGCGAGGCGGAGCAGCTTGCCGCACTCCTGCGCGGGCAGCTCGCGAGCGTCAATCTCATTCCGATCAACCCCGTCGCCGAGCGCAATCTGCACCGCCCGAGCAACAACGCGATCCGCAGGTTTCAGCGCACTTTGGAGGAGCGGCACATCACCGCGACGCTGCGGCGCGAGATGGGGACGGACATTCAGGCGGCGTGCGGACAGCTGCGCAACCGTCTTTTGGAAGCGGGACTGTAAATTTTCCGCGGTTTGTGGTATGATAACGAAGATAAAGACTGATTAGGCATTTCGTTTCACAGGAGAACACTGCGCAATGATCGAACGCGTAGAATCTTTTTTGGGGGATCACATCGAGGGATTCTTCAACCGTAAATTCAGCAGCCGGCTTGAGCCGGTCGAGCTTCTCAAAGGGCTCGAAAAAGAAGTGCGCCGCCGGGGCGCGCCGCTGCCCAACGCGTATGTATTCACGCTCGGAACGGAGGATTACCGGCGGCTGTGCTCGCACCGCATCGCCGACGAGCTGGGCATCGCGCTCAAGAAGCACATCATTCGTGCCGATCTCTCGATGGACGGGAAACTGAGCATCTGTTTCGGATTGGACGAAGAGCTGCGCGCGGGCACCTATCGGCTCGACGCGCGCGTACAGCAGGAGTGCGTTCCTGAGGCGGACGGCGCAGCGTCCTATGACGAGGAGGCGCAGACCATCGTTCTCGAACGTCCCTCGCTCTCGGAGGTGCGCTGCCTGAACCTCCCGCCCGAACACGACCTCGCCGCGCTATCCGTGACGGGGGGCCCCGATGCGGGGACGTCCGCGATGCTGAGCGAGCGCAAAATCTACATGGGGCGCATGGAGCGCAACGAATTTATCCTGACAGATACGAATGTGTCCCGGATGCACGCGTGGATCGCGTACGAACATCACCGGCATACGATCTGCGACGCCAAGAGCCGCAACGGCACGTTCGTCAACGGCGTGCGCATAACGGCGCACCGCCTGTGCGACGGCGACGAGGTGCGGATCGGCGCGACGACGCTGCGGTACGAGGCGCTGTGACGATGGAGACGGCGGTATTACTCAAGGGACTGCGCGCCGCGCTCGAATACGGGATGCTCTTTTGGCTCGTCTATTTTTCCGTCCGGCTCGCGCGCAGGATGTTTGCCGTCACGCGCGCCGATCTGCGCGCGGCGGAAAAGGAGCGATCGGCGGGGGCGACCGCTGCACATGCGGAGGCGGTACTGCACGTACTCTCGGGCGAGGGGCTTGCGGGGCGCAGCTTTCCCATCGGGCGCGAGCTTTCGATCGGGCGGAGCACGGACAACGATATCGTGATTCCCGATCAATTTGTCTCCCATCATCATGTGCTGATCTATCGGCGGGAAAATCAATATGCGGCGGAGGATCTTGGCAGCCGCAACCACACATATCTAAACGACGGCATACTGACGGGGCGGACGTACCTGCACGCGGGCGATGTGCTCCGCATCGGGGCAGTCTCTCTGCGGTTTGAGAGGTAACGGTATGATAGAGGTTTCCGGCGCATCGGACATCGGATGCGTACGAACATCGAACGAGGACAGCTTCGGCGTCTTTGACGGCATATACGTCGTGGCGGACGGTCTCGGCGGACACGCGGCGGGCGAGGTGGCGAGCCGCATGGTGGTCGCGGCGGTAGAGGAATTAGCGCACTGCGGCGCAGGGGATGCGGCGGCGCTCGTCGCCGCCGTGCAGGAGGCGAACGCGCGCGTGCACCGTGCCGCGGGGGAAAATCCCGCCTATGAGGGGATGGGATCGACCGCGACGGTGCTCCGCATCGACGAGGGGGCGGGGATGGCGTACTATGCCCACGTCGGCGACAGTCGTCTCTACCTCCTGCGCAGGGGGCTGTTGCGGCAGGTGTCGCGGGATCATTCCTATGTGGAAGAACTCGTTGCGCAGGGCAAAATCAGCGAGGACGAAGCACAGCATCATCCTCGGAAAAATCTGCTCATGCGCGCCGTCGGCGTGGATTCTGAGATCGCAGTGGACGGCGACGCTTTTCCGTTGGCGGCGGGCGATCGACTCCTCCTCGCGACGGACGGGCTGACGAATATGGTGGAGGACGAGGAGCTGCGAATGATCCTCGGCGGCGGCATCGCGGACGCCGCGCAGCGTATGGTGCAGCGTGCCGTTGCCGCGGGAGGGCGCGATAATATCACGGCGATTGCGCTCTCCTATGAGCCGTCATGAGCGCGGCAATACGGCTTGCCCCGCTCGGCATCCTGCTGTCTGGGCTCGTCATCTTGCTCCTCAAGCACGGGGCGGGCGCGCCCGGCGCGGCGATTGCCTCTGCGCGGGAGCTGCCCTATCTGCCGTGGCTCGCGCTCCTGCTCGTCCTCGCCGCCGCGTCGTACGCGCTCGCCGCGCGGCGGCATCTCGATACGGTGCCGCTTGGCATCGCGTATGTCCTGCTCGCCGTGGGGCTCTCGGAGATCGCGCGCCTGCGTCCGGAGCTCTTTATCGCACAGCTGCGCTGGGCGTCGGTCGGCATTTTCCTCTGGGGCGCGACGGTAATTGCGTGGAAGCATTGGCGCCGCCTCTTAGACTATCCCTATGTGCTCGGGCTTTTAACGACCGGCGTGCTGATTTTGCCACTGCTCTTCGGCGTCAGCATCGGCGGCAATCGGAACTGGCTGACGTTCGGCGCGTTTTCCGTGCAGCCGTCGGAGTTTGGGAAGATTCTCTTGATTTTCTTCCTTGCGGCATATCTCGCGGATCATCTTGCGGTGCTGACGCTGCCCGCGCGGCGCGTGTTCTTTCTCCGGCTGCCGCCCGTGCGCTTTATCGCGCCCCTCGCTGCGCTTTGGGGGCTCTCCGTGCTGATGTTCGTCATCGCGCGCGATCTCGGCTCGGCGCTGCTCTTCTTTGGGATGGCGGTCATTATGACCTATATGGGGACGGGGCGTAAATCCTATGTGTTCCTCGCAGGGCTCTTCATCCTGCTCGCGGCGGCGCTCAGCTATGCGTTCTTCGGACACGTGCGCGTCCGCTTTGACATCTGGCTGCACCCGTGGGCAGACCCAAGCGGCATGTCGTATCAGGTCGTGCAGTCGCTCTTTGCCGTCGGTACGGGCGGCGTTTGGGGGACGGGCTTTGCCGAGGGGCATCCGAACCTCATCCCGGAGGTGCATACGGACTTCATTTTTGCGGCGATCGCCGAGGAACTTGGACTCGTCGGCGCGGCGTTTGTGCTCGTCAACTTTGCACTCCTCTTTTGGCGCGGGAGTCGGATTGCGATCGGACTCAGCCGCCCGCAGGAGTCGCTGCTCGCGGCGGGCTGTGCCGTGAGTCTCCTCCTGCAGGCGTTCATCATCACGGCGGGTGTGACGAAGCTCCTGCCGCTCACGGGCATTACACTGCCGTTCATCAGCTACGGCGGCAGCTCGATGTCGGCGAGCTTCATCCTCATCGGCATCTTGACGGCGCTCTCGGGCGAAAAGCAGGAGGCGAGGACGGATGGCTGAGCCACGGATTCGAAAGCACATCGCCGTCGTTGCGCTATTTTTGCTCGGGCTCGTCGGTGTCCAGCTCCTCTATCTCGTTAAACTGAGCGTGTGGGACGGCGCGGCGCTTGCCGCACACCCGCTCAACGCGCGGACGGCGCTCGCCGAAAACGACGTGCGGCGCGGGCGCATCCTCGACCGCACGGGCAATATCCTCGCCGAGAGCGATGCCGAAGGGCATCGGTTCTATCCCTACGGCGCGGCGCTCGCACCCGTGACAGGCTACCGTACGGAGCGGTATGGCGCGGCGGGGATGGAGCGCGTGGAGGGGAGGGCGCTCTCGGGCGTGACCGCCGATATGGATCGCATGGGACCGCTGCGCACACTCCTGCGTGCGGATGCGGGCTATGATGTGCGGCTGACGGTGGATGCCGCACTCTCGGAGACGGCATGGCGTGCGCTCGGTGCGCATCGCGGCGCGGTCGTTGTGATGGATGCCGCGACCGGCGCCGTGCGCGCGATGGTGAGTACACCTGCCGTTGATCCCGCTGCCGTTGCACGGGACTGGGATGCCCTCACCGCGCGTGCGGACAGCCCTCTACTGAACCGCGTGACGCAGGGACTGTACCCGCCCGGCTCGACGCTCAAGCCTCTCATCGCGGATGCGGCGCTGAATGCGGGCGTGACCTCGGAGGATGAGGTATTCACCTGCACGGGCGAGCTTGCCGTGGGGGACTATGTGCTCCATGAGAGTCACGGAGAGGCTCATGGAAAGCTAAACCTTGCGGACGCGTTGCGCGAGTCCTGCAACGTGACGTTCGCGACACTGGCACTCCGCCTCGGGGCGGGCGGGCTTTCCAAGGGATTCTCCCGGTTCGGCGTCGGGGAGGAGCTGACGACGCCCGAACTAACGTCGGCGGCGGCGCATGTACCGGAGTTATCGCAGCTCAGCGACGGCGAGATCGCGCAGATTGGCATCGGGCAGGGGCAGATTCTCGTGACGCCACTCCAGATGGCGCTGATTGCGGACGCCTTTGCAAATAACGGCGAGATCATGCAGCCCTATCTCGTAGACGCCGTGCTCTCGGCGGACGGGACGGCGCTCTACCGGGGCGCCCCGTCCGTGTGGAGGACGGCGACGACACCCGCGCGCGCGGCGCTCATTGACAGCTATATGGCGCAAGTCGTTGCGGCGGGCACGGGGACGGCGGCGGACGTTGCGGGCGTGCGCGTCACGGGCAAGACCGGGACGGCGGAGAATGCGACCGGAACGGATCATGCGTGGTTCATCGGTTCGGCGGAGCGCGGGGGGAAAAAGATCGTCATGGCAATTCTCGTGGAAGAGGGCGGCTTTGGCGGCGCAGCCGCCGCAAGGATCGCGCATCGGCTTATCGGAGCATATTTTGAAGGATAATCCCTTTTACCAATAGAACACCGGAGATTGAGGAGGAACGATTATGGGTGAGCGCGTCCTGGACGGTCGCTATGCGCTGGAGATGCCGATCGGCAGCGGCGGTATGGCGGATGTCTATCGGGCAAAGGATCAGCTTTTGGAGCGCACCGTCGCCGTTAAGATTCTTCATCGGCAATATGAAAACGATACGGAGTTCATCGCGCGTTTTCAGCGTGAGGCAAAGGCGGCGGCACGCATCACGCACCCGAACATCGTCAACGTCTACGATGTCGGCGTCGCCGAGGGGCGGCATTACATCGTGATGGAGTATGTTCCAGGGCGCACGCTCAAAGAGCGCATCAAGGAGGAAGCGGCGCTGCCTGTACCCGAAGCGCTGCGCATCGCGGGGCAGATTGCGAGCGCGCTTGCACAGGCACATGCGGATCAGCTCGTACACTGCGACATCAAGCCGCACAACATCCTCGTCATGCCGGACGGCACGGTGAAGGTCGCCGATTTCGGCATCGCACGCGCGGTGACCGAATCCACTATGACCTATAACGACAGCGTGATGGGGTCGGTGCATTATTTCTCGCCCGAGCAGGCGAGCGGCACGACCATTACGCCGAAGTCCGACGTCTATTCGCTCGGCATTGTGCTCTATGAGATGCTGACCGGGCATGTGCCGTTTGACGGCAATACCGCGGTGAGTATCGCGCGCCGGCACCTCGACGAAGAGCCGCAGCCCCTGCACGCTATCCTCCCGGGGATTCCTCCGGTGGTCGACGCGCTTGTCATGCGCATGATGGCAAAAGACCCCGCGCAGCGCCCGGACAGCGCACAGCTCGTCCGCGACATCCGGCGGGCGGAGCAGCTTTGTGTCTCGGTCGGTGAAATGGCGGGTGTCCCCGCGTTTGATCCCGATGCCACCCGCGTGCTCACGCCGGGCGAGGCACAGGAGATCTCCGCATTTGCCGAAGAAGGGGAGGAGTCTCCGGATGCGGTGGAAAAACGCTCATTCTTCCGCACGAGGAAATTCATTTTCGGGCTGGTACTCGTGCTCATTTTGGGCTTTTTTACAGGGATTTTCCTCAGCTTTGGAAAGTTCTGGAGCACGGTCGAGGTCACCGTTCCCGACGTGACGGGCAAACAGATGACGCTCGCGCGTCAGATACTGGAGGATCAGCATCTGCGCGTGACCGTCGCCGAGACCTTCGACGCGGATGTGCCGGTCGGCGTCGTCGTCTCGCAGTCGCCCGAGGCGGGCATGACGGTTAAGGAAGAGCGCGCGATCACCATCTACGTCAGCAAGGGCGGCGAGGCACTTGAGATGCCGAACCTGCGCGGGTTGAAGCAGACAGACGCCATTGATCGCCTGCAAAAGATGGGGCTGCGGCTCGGCTCGTCCTACGAGACGTTCTCCGACGAGGAGGTCGGCACGGTCATCTCACAGGATCCGCGCAGCGGCGCACGCATCAGCAAAGGGCAGACGGTTGACATTACGGTCAGCAAGGGGCAGAAGGTGAAAAAGACCAATGTCCCGAATGTCAAGGGGGTTCCCATTGACCGCGCGCGCAGTATGATCGAAGAGAGCAATCTGAAGGTCGGCACCGTCGCGCAGGAGGAGAACAGCCAAGCGGCGGGAACCGTCACCGCGCAGTCTCCCGCGGCGGGGACGGAGGTCGACGAGGGAACTGCCGTCCGTCTGACCGTCTCCGAGGGCAGCAAGTCTGCGCCCGCGAAGGGCAAGGACACGAAGAATAATAATAGCGAGAGCAGCGAGAAGCCGCCGTCGGCACGCCGCATCCAAGCGGAAAAAACCGAGTAGAAACGGGGGACTATGTTGGAGCAGGGGCGTGTTCTGAAGGTATACAACAGCGTGCTCTACGCAGCAGCTGAGGACGGCGTCGTCGCGTGCAAGCTGCGCGGCAAGATGAAGAAAGGGCGCAGCGACACAGGGATCGTCCCCGGGGACATCGTGACCTTCGTCCGCATGAATGAGGAGGAGGGCATCGTCGAGCGCATCGACGCGCGGCAGAATCTGCTCGCGCGTCCGCGCGTGGCGAATCTGACACAGATCGTTGTCACGATTGCCGCCGTCGCACCCGATCCGCATCCGCTCGTCGTGAGCCGTTTCCTCGTCCTTGCGGAACGCTCCGGCGTTCGGAAAATCGTCCTCTGCATCAACAAGACGGATCTCTATCGCGGAGATGTCCGCACGCTTGCGGCGGATTACACGGCGGCGGGCTACCCCGTCCTCTGCACCTCGGCACAGACGGGGGAGGGGATTGCGGCGCTGCGGGACTGCCTCGCAGGGGAGATCACCGTCTTTGCAGGCCCCTCCGGCACGGGGAAGTCCTCGCTCCTCAATGCCGTCGATTCCTCGCTTTCCCTTGCGACGGGAACGGTCAGCGAGAAGATCGGGCGCGGTCGTCATACGACACGGCGCGCGGAGCTGATCCCGTACGCGGACGGCTACGTCGTCGATACCCCGGGCTTTACGCAGCAGGATCTTTCGGATCTCACGCCCGCGGAGCTGACCGCGTGTTTCCCGGAGTTTGCGGGGCATACGTGCTGCCGGTTCGCTCCGTGCAGCCACAGCCACGAGCCGGACTGTGCCGTCAAGGCGGCGGTGGAGGCGGGCGCCGTCTCGCGCGCACGCTATGAGGCGTATGCTGCGCTCCTCAATGAAATTCGTACCAAGAGAAAATAGGAGAATCAAATGTCAAACGAACACGAACATCATCACGACCACGAATGCGGCTGCAGGCATGACCATGCCCATGAGCATGACGAGGGATGCTCATGCGGCTGTGAGGAAGAAGAGCATATCCATGTCGAGCGCCCGATCATCATCGCGCCCTCCATCCTGTCGGCGGATTTTGCCAATCTCGGCGCGGATGTGCGCCGCGTGGAGGAAGCGGGTGCGGATTACCTCCATATCGACGTGATGGACGGGACGTTCGTGCCGAACCTCACGATCGGTTCCTGCGTCGTTGAGAGTCTGCGCAAGGTTTCAAACCTCGTATTCGACGTCCATCTCATGGTCGAGCATCCCGAGACCTATATCGACTCATTTGCGCGCGCAGGCGCGGACAACATTACGTTCCACGTCGAGGCGACCCGGCATCCGCACCGTCTCATTCAGCAGATCAAGGCGGCAGGGTGCAGGGCGGGCGTCGCGCTCAATCCCGGCACTTCCATCTACACGCTCGAAGAGCTTATCGACGATCTCAACATGGTGCTCCTCATGACGGTCAACCCCGGCTTTGGCGGGCAGAAATTCATCGAGAACATGGTCGGCAAGATCCATGCGCTCTATCATACGGTCATGGAGAACGAGCTGAACGTGGACATCGCGGTCGACGGCGGCATCAACGCAGAGACGAGCGAGTCCGTGCGCTCGGCGGGCGCAAATGTGCTCGTTGCCGGCTCCGCCGTCTACGGTGCACCCGATCTTGCGGCGGCGATTCGCGCGCTGCGCGGATAATTTTTTGAAAAGGAAGAGGGGATACCATGCGGGAAAAGGCGGTGATTCTGCTCTCCGGCGGGCTTGACAGCTGTACCTGTATGGCGGTCGCGCAGGAGGCGGGATGCGAACTCTATCCCGTCAGCTTCGTCTACGGGCAGCGGTACGACCGCGAAGTGGACTGTGCCAAGCGCATCGCCGCGCATTTTCACGCGGCGGAGCACCTGATCATCGAGACAAATATGGACGCGATCGGCGGCTCCGCCGTGACAGACCGCTCCATCGACGTGCCCGAGGGCGATCCCGACCGCACGGATATCCCCCTCACCTATGTGCCCGCGCGCAACCTCATCTTTCTCAGCTACGGGCTGGGCTTTGCCGAGCGCGTAGGGGCGGCGCATCTCTACATCGGCGTCAACTCCGTCGACTATTCCGGCTATCCGGACTGCCGCCCGGAATTTATCCGGCAATTTCAAGCGGTGGCGGACATGGCGACCGCCGCGGCGACCGAGCGCGGAAAGCGTATCGTAGTCGAGACGCCGCTCCAATACCTCTCAAAGGGCGAGATTATCGCATTGGGAACGCGGCTCGGCGCGCCGTATGAGATGACGACGAGCTGCTACAACGGCGGTACGGAAGCGTGCGGCGTCTGCGACAGCTGCCGCCTGCGCCTGCGCGGATTTGCGGAGGCGGGGCGGCGCGATCCCATTCCCTATGCGGCGGGGGTGCGCTGATGCTCGACGTACAGAGCCGCGAGGACGCGCGCGGCATCGCCATTCAGCGCGTCGGGGTGAAGGAGGTCAAGCTCCCCTTCCTCATCAAGAAACAGGCGGGCGGCTATCAGCAGGTACTCGCGCGCATCACCTTCACCGTCGCCCTGCCGATGGAGTTCAAGGGGACGCATATGAGCCGTTTCCTCGAGATTCTCCTCCCGTGGCGGGAGCAGCCGCTTGCGGAGGAGGAGATGGAGGCGATGCTCACGGAGGCGCTCGAGCGTCTCCACGCCGAGGAGGCGGAGGTATCGCTCGCCTTTATCTATTTTCTCGAAAAGATTGCGCCCGTCAGCGGGAAAGTCTCGCTGCTCGACGTTGAGGCATCCTTTACGGGGCGGAAACGGCGCGGGATGCCGATGCGTTTTGAGCTCGGGCTCGCGATGCCGTTCACCTCACTCTGCCCGTGCAGCAAGGAGATTTCCGCGTACGGCGCGCACAATCAGCGCTCCGTGGCACGCGTGCGGCTGCGCTATGCCGAGGGCGTACCGTGCATCTACATTGAGGAGCTCGCGGCGCTGCTCGAGCGGCAGGGCTCCGCGCCCATCTATCCGCTGCTCAAGCGCGCGGATGAGAAATATGTCACGGAAGCCGCGTACGAGAATCCGAAATTTGTCGAGGACATCCTGCGCGACACCGTCCTCGCCCTGCGCGCCCTTCCGGGGCTGGCGTATTTTTCACTGGAATGCGAGAACGAGGAGTCCATTCACAGCCACAATGCATTTGCGGCGCACGAAGAGTTTTTGAGAGACTGAGACCGAAGGAGAGAGTGAGCCATGAATAAATTCACGCGCCGCTTTCTCCTTCTTTTTGTGCTCGTCGTCGGCATCTCGGGTGCGGTCATCTACACGACCGTCGACATCAATACGCTGCAAAACCTGACGCGGTTTCAGCCGTGGTCGCTCCTGCTCGCGCTCTGCGCCGTTGGGCTCGGCATGTTCTTTGACGGCAGCCGGCTCATGCACCTCGTCAAGATCTCCAATGAGCGCATCACGCTCTATCAGGCGGTGCAGGTCATCTTCGGCAACTATTTTCTTGCGCTGCTCACACCGGGAGCGACGGGCGGCGCAGTCGCGCAGGTTATGTTCCTGCGCCATGCGGGCGTACCGACGGGAAAGGCGGCGGTGCTCGCCATCGTGCGGACGCTGCTCTCGATCTTCTTTCTTGCGCTCTGTATGCCGTTCATATTCCTGCATGACGAGGGGATCATTCCGGGATTCTCGAACGACGTCCTCATGGGCGTTACGCTTGCGGCGCTTCTCGGCATCGTCGCCCTCGTGGTCGGCGCGCGGCGCGGCTATCTCGATTCTCTCGTCATTTTGATTGCGCGGCGGCTCTGCGCGAAACGGCGGCGACAGCTCTTTGCGCTCTATCGCGATACAAAGAGCGCCGTCGCGCTCCTTACGGGCGCGCCGCGCGCAATGCTCGTCGTCTTCGCGGAGTCGGGGCTCAACCTCCTCTGCATCTATGCCATCGTACCGTGCCTCCTCCTCGGGCTCGGCGTTACGGACGTCGATTGGTACACCGTCATGGGGCGCATGATCTTCCTGAACATGCTGCTGTATTTCAGTCCCACACCGGGCGGATCGGGCATCGCCGAGGGCGGCTTTGTCCTCCTCTTTGCCGCCACCGTGCCCGCCGGCACTGTCGGCATCGTTGCCGTCTGCTGGCGCCTTATCGCCGAATACCTCCCGTTCCTCATCGGTTTTTACTATACGCTTGCCGTCTTTGGCAGAGAATTTCTGCGGCGGTACTAAACATTTTGTAAACGCTGCCGCCTCCGGGCGGTTTTTCTTTTGAAGGACGCTTATTGGCGATATACTAAATTATTTTCAGATGGCGAATTGTCAAATCAAGTGCAACGACCTCTTATAG